>JAFDJI010000789.1 GCA_019307545.1 Deltaproteobacteria bacterium
GCGGGAGCTGTCGGCCCTCCTGGCCGCCTGGGAGGGGGCGGGATTGCCGCCGCCAGGTGACCTGGCGGCCTGGCCCCGGCTGCACGAGGTGAACGGGCGCCTGTGGGAGGTCGAGGATGCGCTCCGCCAACAGGAGGCGGACGAGGACTTCGGCCCGGCGTTCGTCGCGCTGGCGCGCAGCGTGTACCGACTCAATGACGAACGAGCGGCATTGAAGCGGCAGATCAGCGAAGCCACGGGCTCGGCGTTGGTGGAACAGAAGTCGTACTAGATGACCGCGGCGGTCATTTGGAGGTGTCTCTCCCCCCAAACCGGCCTGCGTCGACCCCGATCTCTCGCACTGCGAGCAGCATCGCCACCATTGCCACCACCAGGGCGAGCGCGGCGAGCCCGAATCGGCCGACGATGAGCTCACCCATCCCCAACAGCACCCCGTAGATCGCCGCCATGCTGGCGAGGGCACCCAGCGCGGTGTGCCGGGTCGGACCATCGGCTGAGAACCCCGCGACATCGTGGGCAACCCTCCGCCACCCGGGACCGCCTGGTCGAACGCGCTCGTAGAAGACACGGAGGTGGGCCACCGCCTCGGGACGGGACGGGTCTGGCGCGGTGAGGAAGGTGATGGGGAGCCAGCATGCGATCACCACCACTGCGGTGGCGGCCGCGCTGAACGGGAAGGAGAGCCACCCCTGCGGGACCGCGGACAGCCACGCCCACACGACGAAGGTGGTTTCGGGATCGGCCAGCAGGGCAGCCTCTGCCGCATCGGGGTGATGTGCGGCGAGCACCCCAAAGCCGAAGGTGCACAGCGCGGCCATCCCCATGGCGACGATCTCGCTCCACGCGGTCACCCGCCACCAGTACCAGCGGGCGATGTAGACACTGCCCAGTCCCGCGGTCACCGAGATCGCGAGCTTCCAGGCGACCTCGATGTCCTGGATGGCGAAGCTGACCACGGCACCCGCCAGGGCGAGGAGCACCACCGCTGCGCGACTCGCGGTCACGTGGTGGCGGTCCGAGGCCCGAGGGCGCAGGAAGCGGCGGTACACGTCGTTGATCACCAGCGACGCGCCCCAGTTGAGTTGGGTGTCGATGGTGGACATGAAGGCGGCCAGGAACGACGCGAGCATCAGCCCGAACAGCCCCGCGGGGAGCATTTCGACCATCATCAGTGGGTAGTAGGTCTCCGGATCGGCCACCGCGCCCAGCAGAGCCATACCGGTCAAACCCACCACCACCCAGGGCCACGGGCGAAGGCAGATCAGGGCGACGGTGAACCACAGGTAGGCCCAGAATGCGTGCTGGTCGTCCTTCGCGGCGAACAGACGTTGGGACAGGTATCCACCGCCATCGATGTTGCGGGCCGTCCACCACACCACGCCGACCAGGACCAGGAACTGCGCCGTGGCCCCGGCCGGATCGGAGTCGTTCAAGGGGATCAGGATGGTGAGGGCGTCCCAGTCGAAGTCGTGGGCGGCGAACCCCTCCACGAGCCCGGCGCGGCCGCCCACCGTGGTCCAGCACACCACCGCGAGGCCGATGGCGGCCGCCATGGCGACCACGAACTGCAGCACGTCGGTCGCCACCACCCCGTATAGGCCGGATGCCCCTGTGTAGGCGGCAGTGAGCGCGAACAGGGCCACCACCACCGCGATCTGGGTGGTCACCGCCACCCCCCCGGGGAGGGTGAGCAGCACGGCGTCCTCCGGAAGGCCGAGGACCACCGCCACGATCTTGGTCATCGCGCGCATCACCCACGCGATGACCAGTAGGTTCATGAAGACCCCGAACCACAGGCCCTTCACCCCGCGCAGGACTCGGCCGGCGCGGCCGCCGTACCGCAACTCGACCAACTCGGCGTCGGTGATGATGTCCGACCGGCGCCAGAGACGGGCGAAGTAGAACACCGACACGGTTCCGGTGAGGCCCATGGTCCACCAGAACCAGTTGGCGTGGAGCCCCTTCATCGCCAGTCCGCTCACCACCAGGGGCGTATCGGCGGCAAAGGTGGTGGCCACCATGCTCGTGCCCACCACCCACCACGGCAGGGACCGGTCCGAGACGAAGAACGCCTCGGTGGAGCGGGAGGCCCGGCGGCTGAACCACACCCCCAGTACGAGGGTGATCCCCAGCCAGGCGACGACGACAGCGGCGTCCACGAAGTGGAGCATCGCGGCACATTAGCGGGTTGTGTGGGACGACGCCCGCGCGCGTGTGCTATCGACTGGTGGGAGGTGGTGTTGCGTGGTCCCCCGATGTGGATGCTGCCGCTGGTCCTCGTCGGGTGCGGGTCTCCATGGGTCGAAGAGGTAGAGGACGGCCTTCGCCACCTGATGGACGGGCGGACCTCCCGCGGTCGGAACGGCCTGCTGAAGATCAAGGTGGAGGTCGACGAGGGGGAGACCGGGATGCTGATCACCGCCGATCCGCTCTCCCCCAACCGGGCCGTGTTCTTGAACCTCACCGATCCGGATGGGGAGGTGCGCTACGACCTCGACACCGAATGGGACAGCGGCCGG
>JAFDJI010000164.1 GCA_019307545.1 Deltaproteobacteria bacterium
CGGGACCAGGGGCAGCACCGGCTCTTCCAACTCCCCATCGACGATGTGCAGGTCGGTGCGGCACACCCCGTTCGCGCTCACGCGGAGCCGCACCTGAGCGGGGCCTGGTTCCGGGATGGGGATGTCTTCGAGGCGGAGCGGGGTCCGCGGCTGGTGCAAGACCATGGCGCGCATGGTGGAAGGTTACCCTGAAGCGGGTGATGAGGAGAGCTCCGAGTGTGGCGCGCTTCCACGGGCCCGTCCCGCTGGGCCGCCGATCCCCTTCCACAGGAGGTCCGTCCGATGGTGTCCATCGAATACTGCTCAGTTTGAAACTACCTCCCTCGGGCCGCCCGGGCGGCGGATGCACTGAAGGAGGCGCTCGATATCGAGGTCACCCTGATCGCGGGACGCAGCGGCATCTTCGATGTCGCCGTGGACGGCAGGGTCGTGGTGAAGAAGACCTGGGAGGGATTCCCCGACGAGGACACCATCGTGGACGCGGTGCGCGAAGCGCTGGGCTGACAGCGCACCTGTGGGAATGCCTGCGCTTCAGGCCTCGTCCGTTCGTCCCCCGGAGTGGCGTACCAGGAAATACAGGCCGAGACCCAAGGCCAGCGTCCCCAGCCCGAAGAATGCGGCCACCGGACGCTCCCACAACACGTGACCCACCACCCACAGGGTGACGGTACCGAACAGGAGCGGGGTGACTGGATAGCCCCAGGTGCGCCAGGGGCGATGCAGGTCCGGGCTGCGCCAGCGGGACACCACGACGCCCACGGCGGTGAGCCCGGCAAACAGCGACAAGGTGAACCCGATGTAGGTGATGAGGGTGTCGAAGCTGGCGGTGGCTACCATGAAGAGCGCGAGGACGGTCTGGAGCGCGATGGACCACACCGGCCCTCCCCGCTCCGGACGCCGGGCGAGGAAGCCCAGCAACGGGTAGTCCCGACCCATCGCCTCGTAGACCCGGGGTCCGGTCATCACCATGGCACTCGCGGAAGCGGCCAGCCCAAGGGCGATGATGATGGAGAGCCCCTTTCCAGCAGACTCGCCGAACAGGTGGACCGCCGCCACGTGGCCCACCTCCTCCACCCCCGACAGCACCGGGGCGGGGGCAGAGAGGAGAAACACCGCGTTCAGCCCCAGGTAGAGCAGGGCCACGATCGCCGTGCCCAGGACAAGGGCGTGAGGGAGGGTTCGCCCCGGCTCCTCCAACTCCCCTGCGATGTACGCGGCGGCGTTCCAACCGCTGTAGGCGAAGGCGATGTAGATCAGCCCCACCGCGAAGGCGGGCGAGAGGGTCGCCTGGAGGAGTCCGCCGCTTCCCGCGAGCCGGGCCGGATCACCGTAAAGGACGCCCCCAACCACGAACACTCCGATCAGCACGACCTGGGTCACTGTGACCGCGTTCTGGGCCCAACTTCCCAGTCGCACCCGAAACGCGTGTATCAACGCAACGGCCAACACCAACGCCACTGCCGCAGCGATGGGCGACACCGACGGAACGACCGTGCGAGCATACTTCCCGAAGGCCAATGCCGCGGCGGCCGCTGGCGCGGAGAAGCCCACCACCAACGACACCCACCCCGCGACGAACCCGACCGCCGGGTGGTAGACGCGGGACAGGAGAAGGTACTCCCCACCGTTCTCGGGGTACGCCGCCCCCAACTCCGCGTAGCACAGCGCTCCGGCAAGAGACACCACTCCGCCGATCGCCCACCCGAGCAGGATCACCTCCGGGGAGCCTACGTCCCGCACCAGGAAGCCCGTGGTGGTGAACACCCCCACGCCGATCATGGACGCCACCACCACCAGAGTGGCGGTCACCAATCCGAGCTGGCGAGGGAGGGCCGTCACGAAAGCCCCCTTAGCCCGACGAGCACTCCTCCTGCACAAACCAATCGATGCCTGGGACCCACATGGCGCTCCACTCCGATCCGGCGTCTGGACACCACACGAACAGCGCCGAGCCCGAGAACTGGAACCGGGTGCCGGCCGGCCAGGCCCGACCCCCCACCATCGCGTCGGCGTCCAACACGCCCTGGGTCACCGCCGCACCCGAGCGCGCATCACAGTCGCCTGCCATCCGCATCACGCCCGTCTGTGCGCCGCTGCGGAGTACGACACCTCCGATCTCCGCCGGCGCCCCAAGCACGCCGGTCACCGTCCACACCAGCCCACCCCGCCCGGGTGGCACCACCCGCACCAGCACTTCCCCTGGTTCGAAGGGCTCGCCCGGTGTGGCCGCCGGTGGCGCATACCGCACGTCACACAGGATGGGGTCGTCCTCGGGCAGGGAGAGGATCAGGTCACCCTCCGAAGTGCGCACGACCTCTGTGCCCTCCTGAACCGGGATACCCCGCTGGAGCACGTCTGCGGTGGTCATCGCGTACGGCTCGGCCCGTCCGATCGCCGGGAGTAGGAGGATCATGGGGAGAATGGCCAGACGCATTCACGGGCTCCAGCGAGTTCCTACCCCAAGAACGCCGCGGCGACGGCCATCATTCATCACCGCATGTCACACGTCCCCAAAGGTGTGTGCAATATGCTTCTGGTCCGCGCTTCGTGAGCCTCGACCATGCTGGACCTCTCCAACGCCTTGATCATCGCGAACCCGGCCGCCGCCGGGGGGCGAGTGGGGCGGAGCTGGGACCGCATCCTGCCCCAGATACGGGACGTGCTCGGGGACGTGCCCGTGTGGCGAACCGAGCATCGCGGCCACGCACGCATTCTGGCCCGCGAGGCGCTGTGGCAGAACAAGAACGTCCTTCTCTCCCTTGGGGGTGACGGAACCCACAGCGAGGTCGTGTCCGGTGTCGTCCGCGACCGGCCGCGACCGGGCACCATCACCGTAGGCGTGTTGCCAATCGGCACGGGGGGCGACTTTCGCCGCATGATCGAGGGTTCGGGCAACCTGCGCGAGCAGGCGGAGCGCATCCTCACAGACACCGCACAGGAGATCGACGTCGGGGTGCTCAACTTCACTACGCCCGAGGGGGAGACGGCGGAACGGATCTTCCTCAACGAGGCGTCGCTGGGGCTCAGCGGACGGGTTTGTCAGTACGTGAACGGCTCCCGCAAGCGACTCGGCGGCGGGGTCACCTACTTCGTGGCCGCCCTACGGGCGCTCCAGACGTACCGACCCGCGCATGTCCGCATTGCCGTAGACGGCCAGGACCTGGGGGAGTTCCCCCTCGGTACCGTCTTGATCGCAAACGGCCAGTACGCGGGAGGCGGGATGCGCTTCGCGCCAGCTGCCATCCTGGACGATGGAATGTTGGACGTCACGGTGCTCCACCGAGGCACCACCCTGCAGATGATCCGCCTGGCGCCGCGGTTGTACCAGGGCAACATCCACCTGGCGAAGGGGGTGTCCTGCTTCCGCGGCATCCACGTGGCAGTGACCGAGGTGACCCGAGGAACCCTGGTGGTGGAGGCAGACGGCGAGCCCATTGGCACGACGCCCATCGAGGCGACGGTGCTCGGGGGGGCGCTCCGGATGATCGGCGTCCGTCAGGATGTGCTCCGGACACCATGAACCTCATCCTCAGTCCGGCGCGACCTCCCACACCAACACGTATTGGTAGGGCAGGATGTCGGGCGACCCGACGAGACGCCAACCGGCGGTGGAAAGCTCTTCCTCCACCATCATGGGGTCGAGGCGGTGCCGCTCTGGCGGGCCCACCGGGATGTCGCCCTTCTTGAAGTCCACGAGGACCAGGCTTCCCGAGGGGCGAAGCGCGCCGCGGAGCGCCCGAAAGTAGTCCACCCGCCCATCGATGTGGTGGTAGGTGTCCACCAGCAGGATGCGATCGACCTCGGCAGGGGCGAGCTTCGGGTTGTCCGGCGCGGCGAGACGCGGCTCTACCTGCGGTGTGCCCTCATTGGCGGCACGGGTGGTCATGTGCGCCACCAGGGCGCGCTCGATGTCAACCGCGATGACCTTTCCTTCCGGGCCCACCGCCGCCGCGAGGTACGGGTTGAAATAGCCGGTGCCTGCCCCGATATCCGCGACGACCATCCCCGGCTGCAACGCCATTGCGTCGACCACTGCCTCCGGCTTCTGCCAGGCGTCCCGCTGCGGATCGTCAAACGCCGCCACCCACCGCTCGATGTCGTCGAACTGGTGGTCGACCGTGGCGTGGTCATCGTGTTGGGCAGGCGCGTCATGGGCGCGTGGCACGTCATCCGGGGGATCGGAAGACGATTGGCGTGTTCCGCAGGCGATCAGTGCGAGGAGGAGCAGCGAGACGGGGAATACGCGGAACACGGGCT
The DNA here is from genome assembly GCA_019307545.1 of Deltaproteobacteria bacterium. Taxonomy (GTDB): domain Bacteria; phylum Myxococcota_A; class UBA796; order UBA796; genus JAFDJI01. The sequence continues at coordinate 4,258 of JAFDJI010000164.1, forward strand.
TGGTCTCCTTGCGTGCCTGCGGGTAGGCGATATTAATTCCAGCTAAACTCACCCAGCAAATCGACCGATCGGAGACGGTGAGAGAAATGGGTACAGACCTCCCCAACACCGCCAATCCTACGGTCCTGCTGGTAGAGGACGACGAGAAGAGCCGCGAACTGGTGGCGCGTCGCCTGGCCTGGGCCGGGTACCGTTTGCTCCTCGCGGCGGACGGAACCGATGCGCTCCGCCAGGTCGCGGAGCACCGCCCGGACCTGGTGTTGTTGGACATCATGTTGCCCGGCATATCCGGATTCCAGGTCCTGCGGGAGGTGCGCCGGCACTTCTCTCCAGTGGCGCTACCGGTGATCATGATGACCGGGAGGTCCTCGAAGGACGATGTCCTCCGGGCGCTGAAGGCGGGAGCGAACGACTATGTGACCAAGCCGTTCGAGTTTGCCGTCGTCCTCGCCCGAATCGAGCTGCAGTGCAAGCTGGCGGCCGTGGCCCGGGATCTCACCGAGCGCGAGCTACACCACCGCCTCCTCGTCGAGCGCAGCCCCGACCTGATCACGCTGCACGATCCCGACGGCACCATCCGGTTCGCCTCCTCCGCGAGTCGCACCATCCTCGGTTTGGAGCCAGAGGAGTTGAAGGGTCGACAGATCGTCGACCTGCTCCACCCCGACGATCTGGAAGCCTCCTCCGACGGGCACCATGGGCTACCCGTCGATGGGATGTCCATCGTGCGCATGCGACGAGCGGACGGCTCGAACGTGTGGGTCGAGATGGCGACCCGCGCCGTCCCGGATGCGCAGACCGGGGAGTTGGTCTCGGTCCAGGCGAGCACCCGCGAGATCTCGACGCGTGGGGAGGAATGGGCCGAGGATCCCCTCCAGAATGCGCAAAGCGCGGACACCCTCACCCCGGTCCCGCTGCCGCCAACCGAACAACACTCCCCCAGCGCGCGGCGTCGGTTCGGATTCACGAGCTCGCTGCACACCATCCCCCCGCGGAAAGGCTAGGACCGCAAAGCTGTCGATCCATGTCACGAGGCCGGGCGGGCTCCTGTGCGCCGAGGATACACTGCACACGAGGAGGTCTGGCGGGGACTCTTGATGGTCACAGCATCGGTGCTCGGCGTCTTCGTTCTGTTCGCGTTCTTCCTGCTGGAGTACGCGACGTTCTTCTGGTTCAAGCAGCAATACGGCACGCTTACCGGGGTGGTGGCAGCCCACGTCGTCGCGGTGCTGTTTGGGGGCGCGATCTACCTGCCGCTCGCCGCGATGGGCGTACTGGACCTGCTCGCGGTGGCTGCCCCCTGACGCCCGCCCGTCGGCGCCCGTCAACCCCCGTTGGACCCGTCGTCTCCGGATTCGTCCCCTTGAGGGGTGGGTGCGCGAATCTCCAGCGTCTCCGCCTCGTGCTCGTGTACCAGGGCCGCCACCTCGTCCGCGAAGTCCGGCGCGGGTTCGCCCGCCTCCAGCGCCTCCAGTACCCGTTCGACCCTGCTGATCGATTCATCGTCCATGAACTGCGCGATCTCGATGAGTTGCAGGATTCGCTTGTCCACGTGGGCCAACTCGGCGAGCCGTGCCCGGGAGAGTCCCAGGGCCTTTCGTCGCGCCTTCACGTCGGACATGGGACCTCCCGTTCCTTCGGCCCGTTCGAGCCCCTATCCTCTTTTCGAGCCGCGTGTAGTTCACCGCCGTGATCGCCGACAATGTTCGTTCCGGGTACACTCGGGGCTCGCAGGAAGGGTAGGGATGATCGTCAAGAGCAGACTCGGCTGGGCAGGGTCGTCGTTGGTGGTGCTGATCGCGACGGCCGCGTGCGACGGAAACACCGAACAGGAGGGTCCGTGCGAGGGGGAGAATTGTTCCGGACACGGAACCTGTCTGGAGGTGGGTGGCGAGGCGGAATGCGACTGCGAGGACGGCTATGACCCGGACGGTCTGAGTTGCGTGCTCGACCCCTGTTACGAGATCGACTGCTCCGATCACGGCGACTGCATCGACAACGCCGGGATTGCGGAGTGTGACTGCGACGACGGCTACGATCCCGACGGCCTCGATTGCATCGAAGACCCCTGCTACGAGGTCGACTGCTCCGACCACGGCGATTGCGTCGACAACGCCGGGATTGCGGCGTGTGACTGCGACGACGGCTACTATCCTGACGGCCTCGATTGCGTCGCCGACCCCTGCTACGAGGTCGACTGCTCCGACCACGGCGACTGCGTCGACAACGCCGGGGTGGCGGAGTGCGACTGCGACGACGGCTACGATCCCGACGGCCTCGAATGCATCGAAGACCCCTGCTACCAGGTCGACTGCTCTGGTCACGGTAGCTGCATCGACGACGACGGGGAGGCGTGGTGCGTCTGTGACACTGGCTGGGACGGCGACGCCTGCGACGAGTGCGGGCCCAGCTACGAGCCGGAGGCCAGTGATTGCGTTGCCGTCGCCGAGTACGTGATCAAGGACCTGGACGCCGACGGCCGGTACGCCTACCCACCCACTCGCCCCTGGCCGTCACACGTGCACGACGAGGTCTGGACCGTCGAGGACGACGCGTTCCCGTTCAGGGGGGTGGACTCGGCGCTGCGGATGGAGTCCACCGAGGAAGTCCAATGGGAGGTGTTCACCTACGGGAACGAGTACATCCTGTACAAGGGCGACGGGTGGGTGAGCTGCGACGACGAAGACTGCGAGGGCACGAGCTCTGCTCCGGGAACGCTGTGCGACGACTATTGGGGGGCTTCGTTCCCGTTCTGCGATGGCATCGATGCGATGACCATGATCGGGGTCTCCGACCCGCTGTTCGTGTTCACCCGCGGAACCCGGTACGTCCTCTGGAACACTGCGAACGGCTACCACCACGGAGACAGCCCCACCCCCGACGACGGCGCCGGCGACATCGGCGATGACTGGTGGGGGGCCGCGTTCCCCTTCTCCACCATCGACGCCATGGTGGACTACGACGATGGGTCGGAGCGGATCCTGTTCGTCAGCGGGACCCGCGCGGTCACCTGTACGACAAACCTGTCCTGTGACGCCCCCTTCGACCTGGGTGCTGCCGCCGATCCGTTCTTTCCGCACCGTTGGCAATCGCTGCCCTTTGCCGA
>JAFDJI010000790.1 GCA_019307545.1 Deltaproteobacteria bacterium
GATGGTGACGGTAGGTCCGTGAACTCCGACTGGACCTGGGGCGGGACCTTCCACGGCAAGGCATGGGCCGGTGACGTCACCTTCCAGGTCTTCTTCAACGCCCGCCGCAAGCGCGTCCCGACCGGGGCCTTCGACACACTCCTCGCCGACCGCCGGTCCACCACCAACGACGTCCGGTCCTTCGCCGAGCTGCGATGGGAGCCCTTCCTGGGCGACAAAGCGCGCCTGTACAGCCGCGTCTATGCCGACGTGTACAACTACTTCGGCGATTACCCGTATCGGGCGCGGTACGTGGCCTCGGATCGCTGGAGCGGGGCCTGGGCGGGCTTCGAACCCCGCATCGTGACCTCCCCGGCGCCATGGCTGGAGTTGACCTTTGGCGGAGAGGCGCGTCTCCACTACCAGGCAAGCCTGTACAGCTTCGACACGGTGCGCGGCGAGATGGACGAATACCTCGACGAGAAACCGACACAGCAGGTGTACTCGGGCTACGCCCTCGCCGAGCTGAGGCATCGCCAGCTTTTCCGTGCCTCGCTGGGCGCTCGGTACGATTTCTTCACCCTGGAGGATGTCGGCGGAGCCTTGAGCCCACGGGCAGCCATCATCTGGACGCCAGGTGACTCGGATGTCCTCAAGCTGGTGGTCGGGACCGCCTTCCGGGCACCGAGCCCCTACGAGTTGTTCTACAACGACGATGGCTTCACCCAGGTCCGCCCGGAGAGCCTCGACCCCGAGCGGATCTACACCGCGGAGATCGAGTACACCCACCGATTCGACGAGGTGACGACGCTGACCGGGGCCACCTACTACAACCACATCACCAACCTGGTGGACACCGAACTCACCGGCATCCAAGGGGAGGAAGGCGAGCTATTCCGGTATGCGAATACGCAGGACTCGACCGCCACGGCCGGGGTGGAGTGGGAGATCCGGCGCGCCTGGCGTGGCGGAACGATGCTGGCCCTCAACCACTCCGTGCAGCGCACCCGGGTGGGGAGTCTCATCGATGGCGAGGAGATGACCAACTCCGCTGAGCACCTGATCGGCTTGAAGGCTGCCACCCCGCTGGTCCCCGGCATCGTCGTCGCTGCAACACGGATGCGCGTCGAATCGCCGCGTCTGACGGTGTACGACAACCACACCCCCTGGGCCCTGTTGTGGGACGTGACGCTCACGGGCGACCTGCCGACCGCACCGGTGAGCTACGGGTTGGGGGTGCGAAACCTGTTGGATTGGAAGTACGCCCATCCCGGCGGGTTCGAGCTGCGAATGCCCTCGGCGCCGCAACCCGGGCGCACGGCCTATGCCCGCGTGGAAGTCAGGTTCTGAGCAGATGCGATGGGTTTCCGCGATCTCCCAGGCTGAATCCACCGATGCCGCGCTGTTCGAGATCATATCCCTGGTCCGCGGTCAACTCGGAGCGGAGCGGCCCGACCTGCTGCTCGCGTTTGTGTCCAACCACCACGAGCCCGCCTACGCCGCCGTATCCCGTGGCCTCAACAGTGCTTTTTCCGGTGCGCTCCTCCTGGGCTGTTCCGCCGGAGCCGTGATCGGAGGCGGGACCGAGGTGGAGGGTTCCCCCGGCCTTTCGGTCACTGCTGCCGTGCTCCCCGGGGTCGACATCCACCCCTTCCACCTCGTAGCAGGCGACATGCCGTCCCTCGAAGCCGAACCTGGCACCTGGGCGACGGCATTCGGCCTACAGCGCATGCCGCCGCCCTGCATCATGGTCATCCCGGACCCCCACACCACCCCCACCGAAGTCCTGGTCCGCGGGATGGACGCCGCGTTTCCAGGATCACCGAAGATCGGTGGCATCGCGAGCGGAGGTCATAGCGCAGGTGCCAACGCGCTGTTCCTGGGTGACCGACTCCACCGCGCGGGCGCCGTTGGGGTCGCGCTGTCCGGCAACATCACCCTGGATACGGTCGTGGCCCAGGGCTGCCGCCCCGTCGGCAGCCCCATGATCGTGACTCGGTGCGAGGGAAACCTCATCCTGGAACTGGATGGCCAACCCCCGCTAGCAGCGCTCCAGAACCTCTTCGAGCAACTGGATGAAGCGGACAGGGAGCTGTTCCGTACCGCTCCACTATGCGGGGTGGAGATGCGCGACACTGTGGAGCATCGAGAGGGTGAGTACCTGATCCGCAACGTGCTCGGGATCCGCGACGAGGGAGACGGCATGTTCGTCGGCGAGGTTCTACGACTGTGGCAGGTGGTGCAGTTCCATGTGCGCGATGCCCGAACCTCGCACGACGACGTACATGCGGCGTTGTCACGGTACGCGCAGGAGGCGCGGGACCGGTTGCCGGAAGGCGCCGTGCTCTTTTCGTGCCTGGGCCGCGGGAAAGGTCTGTACGGCCACCCAAACCATGACAGTGATGCCTTGCGCGAGCACCTGGGTGAAATCCCGCTCGGCGGCTTCTTCTGCAGCGGTGAGATCGGGCCGGTGCAGGGAATCACCTATCTGCACGGGTATACCAGCGCCTTCGGACTGTTCCGGTCGGCACGACCGCCGTCTTTCGTGCTTGACGTCGGGGGTATAATTGGCCTATTGGTAGTACCAATAGGCCAATTGCATTCACGAACCGGAAACAGCCCATGACTCAGCGCCGCGACGAGCCCTTCACCCCCATCGAAAACGTCCGAACCTCCGAGCGGGTCGCCGATGCCATCCGGCGCACCATCCTCTCCGGCCGCTTCCGACCCGGGGAGGTCCTGCCACCGGAGCGCACCCTCGCAGCGCGCTTCGACGTCACCCGGAACACCGTCCGCGAGGCGTTGCGGGTCCTCGAGCACGCACGGCTGGTGTCCATCCGCCACGGCAGTGGC
>JAFDJI010000791.1 GCA_019307545.1 Deltaproteobacteria bacterium
CTGCACGATCATCCCCGGGCAGTGCTTCCGGATGCCCTCTTGGACCGCCGCGAACCGCTCTTGGTCGGAAGACGGCGCCTCGTTGTCGTCTCGGACGTGGATGTGCGCGATGGTGGCGCCCGCTTCGAAGGCCTCCTGGGTGGACTCGACCTGTTCGGCCGGCGTAACGGGCACCGCCGGGGTGTCTTTCTTCCTGGGTATAGAGCCGGTGATCGCGACGGAGATGATGACGGGGCGGCTCATGGCTCCTCCCTGGGGATGTGTAGGCGCGGGTTGCAGGCGACGCTATCCGCAACGGCTACGGCGGGCAACATGTGCATCGGCAGGGAGCATGGGAAATCCCAGGGCTCTTGATGCTCCTCTACTGGAAGTCGACTTCCACTCTGCCGTCGCTGGGCAACGTCCCGTCCGTGCGACCGCCGTCGGGGTTGACGATGGGGAAATCGCCCCCTGAATTGGGAGCGCCCGGGGGGCCCTTGGGGGAGCTAGGCAACATGTCGCGCGCCCACCAAAACGGATCGACAGCCCAGCTCAATGGGATCTCGCTAGGGTCGTTGGGATCCGAGTCCGACGGGACGTGAGGACTGCCTGCCACGTCCTTCGCGGAGTTCCCTGGTGCGAATCTGGACTTCTCGCGGTCGTTGTCGTAGTCCTGCGGACCGTCGATCTGGCTGGGGCCGGGCGAGGGCGTAGCGGGCGTTTGTGCAGGAGGCGCATTGCTCTTGCCAGGCATGACACAACCTCCCGAGCCCCGGACAGAGGCTCCCTGCTCCTCGAAAATACGTTGTACTCGACGTTTTGGAGAGTAGCTACTCTTCGCAGGCGGTTTCCCAGTCCAGGTACACCGCCTCACGCGGGACATGCGAGCACTCGAACAGATGTACCGCCGCATGGTCTTCCCCAGCGCGAGGATCTGATGCGTGTCGCGGCGCAGTGTGGTGTCCCACCCACGATGGCCAGGAGGGTGTCCGAGGAGGTCGTCGAAGTCGTGACGTCGCGATGGAACTCCCTTGCAAGGGAATTCGGCGTATCAGCTGACGCCACCGCTCGAGTCGGGCGTTGGATCGACCGTTGGTGACAGTACAATTCCGGCGGGCAAGGTAGCGACGTCGGGATGCAGGGTCGTCTTCACCGCCACGACCGACAGGCTGATTTGGCCTGGAGCCGTCAACCCCCCGCCCTTCGCGCGCTCTCGCTGACCGGCGCCTCGACCGCTTTCGACGGCTCTGGGATCCTCCCCTCCGTCGGAAGCAGAGGCATGTACTTGATTCCCAGGACGAACATCAGCCCAAAGATGCCCAGGACCCCAAAGGCCTGGAGGAGCTCGAGGAAGGTGGGGGTGTAGGACGCGACCCCTTCCACAGCCGTGTAGGCGGCATAGGCCGCGGGGGTGGGCACGATCTCCATGCCCGGGAAGAGATCGGCAGGGTGTATCAGGCCCGGAATCACGATGATGTACCGTTCGCAGAGGACGCCGAACACCACCATGGCGGCAGCGGTCACCGTTCCGGGAACCGTCTTCCCCCATGGACCGAAGAAGATGATGAGCGGAACGATGAATCCGACCAGAAGCATCCCGCCCCAGAACAACACGCCGTTGAAGCCCTCGAACAGGAAATGCAGCGCCGCGTCGCGGGACTCGACCATATAGAAGCGATGGAGGTTCTCTATCAGGATGAAATAGAGGACCGCAATGACGAACACGCCCGTGAGCTGGCCGAGCCATATCACCAGACCGCCGTCCAGATGCCGCTTCGTCAGCTTGAACAACAGCACCAGGCAGATGATCATGAACGCGGCGCCGGACGCCAGGGCCGCTGCGACGAAGCTCGGCGGCAGCAGGGGCGACTGGTACAGCTCCCTGGGTACGAAGCCGAAGATCGCGGCCGTGCCGCTATGGACGACGATCGCCCAGCAGACGACGACGTAGGCCGACACCTTCGTCAGTCGCGGCATCTCCCTGAACAGGGCGAACAGGTAGATGACGCAGAGCACGATGTGTCCACCGTACAACCCCGGGTTGATGGAGAACATCGAGCTGAGATTGAAGTGTACGAAGGGCTCGATGAACACCCGGATGAGCCGGCCCTGGTCCGTGAGGATGGACAGCATGCCCGCGATCAAGAAGAGCATGGCCAAATAAGCGGCGAGCCTGGCGAAGGGCTTGTAGTCGATCTTCCCGAAGACCCCATAGAGGCCCGATACGACCAGTGACCCGGCCGACAGCCCGATGTAGTAGACCGCCATGATGATCTGAAGTCCCCAGGCGACCCGGTTGTTCATCCCCGTCAGGGCGACGCCGTGCTCGTGCATGAGCCAGGTCGAGTAGACCCCGGCGAGGGAGAGCACCGCGAGGATGGCCACCAGGATGTAGTACCCCTTGGACGTTCCTCGTATGGCTTTGTATGTGATCTCCATCACGTTCCCTCGCGACTACAGGCCCAGGTAGAAGACTTTTGGCTCCGTGCCCAGGTCCTCCCTGAGCCGCATTGCGCCGCCCGCAGCGATCATCGT
>JAFDJI010000165.1 GCA_019307545.1 Deltaproteobacteria bacterium
GGCGGGAATCGACCCACCGCCAGGAGCAGTACCTGGCCTCCTGAACAACGTGCCACCGACCCTTTCGCTCGATAGGATGTGGCTGGGATAATCATGGGTCGTTCGTTCACCGTGCTCCTCGTCGCTCTGCTGGTCGGTTTCGGGTGCAACCAGCAAACGGATCCGGCCGACCAAGATGGCGATGGATTCGCGGCAAACGAGGACTGCGACGATACTCGACCCCAGGTGCACCCCGGAGCCCTCGAGGTGTGTGACGGGCTCGACAACGACTGTGACGGCGAGGTGGACGAGGCCGGCGCCCAAGGCGAGGAGGTGTTCTATTCCGACCTCGACGGAGACGGTTTCGGGAACCCCGCCGACCCGGCCACCGGGTGCGCGCCCCCCCCGGGGCACGTGGTCTACGCAGGTGACTGCGACGATGACAGCCCGGAGGTGTACCCCGGCGCCGCGGAGCACTGCGACGGGATCGACGAGGACTGTGACGGCAGAGTGGACGAGCGGGGGGCCGTGGACGCGCCGGCGTGGTACCGAGACATCGATGGAGACGGCTATGGTGACTCGTCGCGCCCATTCCACATGTGCCTATGCCCCGACGGGTACGTGGAAGTGGCCGGTGACTGCGACGACCTCGATGCCAACATCCATCCCGAGGCGGACGAGTTGTGCGACGAGGTGGACAACGACTGCGACAACGCCAGCGACGAAGACGACGCGATCGACGCCCGGGACTGGTATGCCGACGAGGATGGGGACGGCTACGGCGTCCTCCCAGTGCTGGCTCACACGTGCGCAGCGCCGCCCGACCTCGTCGACAACGCCATGGACTGCGCCGACGACGACCCCGACCGCCACCCCGGGGTCCCAGAGCTCGACTGCGCCGACCCGGTGGACCACAATTGCGACGGGTCGGTCGGGTACCAGGACAAGGATTCCGATGGCTACGCGGCCTGCGAGGATTGCGACGATGCGGCCAGCTTGACCAATCCCGGCGCCGTCGAGGTCTGCGACCGTGCTGACAACGACTGCGACGGCGAGGTGGACGAGGGGCCGCCCCCAACCGCGAAACCCTGGTACCAGGACAGTGACGGTGACGGCGCCGGCATCGTCGAGGTGTCCGTCCTGGCATGCGACCCTCCGGAAGGATTCGTCGCGGGCGTGGGGGACTGCGACGATGACAACGCCGAGGCCTATCCAGAGAACTTCGACATCTGCGACGGGTTGGACAACGACTGCGATGGGGCCGTGGACCAGGACAATGCCGCGCTCCTCTATCCCTGCGACAACCCCCCGCACGACGCCGAAGCGCGCTGTTTCCGGGCCCAGTGCACCACGGTGTGCCTGGGTGGGTGGGAGGATCTGGACGGTGACCTGCGAGACCCGCTCGGCAACGGCTGCGAAGCCCAATACGCCGGCCCGACGTTCACCGACGTCACCAGCGAAGCGGGGGTTTCCTACCTGCAATGGGACCGGTTCGCACCGGACGCGTGCGGAATGGAAGTATGTGGGATCGAGTATTTCATGGGAGGAGCGGCCGCCGCCGATTACGACGGCGACGGCTGGACCGACCTGTTCGTCACTCGGGTCCACGACACCGACATCCTGTTCCGAAACCGCGGTGACGGGACCTTCGAGGACGTCTCCCAACAGGTCGGGCTGACCATGAAGCTGCACTCCAGCGGGGCGGCTTGGGGCGACATCGACAACGATGGCGACCTCGACCTGTACGTCACGGTCGCCGGGGAGGAGCAGTTCTTCCTGTTCGTGAACGAGGGCGGCACCTTCACCGAGGAGGCCGTTGCGCGCAACGCACACATGCCGCCCGCTGTGCCGCACTCCGGGTTCTCGGTGACGTTCGGCGACTACGATCGGGATGGCTGGCTGGACATCCACACCAACGAGTGGCGCTACTACCCTCCAAGCCCCCCAGGAACCGCCAAGACCCGATTGCTGCGGAACCTGGGCGCTGCCGGCCCCGGGCACTTCGAGGATGTCACCGTTTCGGCCGGGGTAGCCGTCGACCACGTCGCGCCAAATGGCGTCTGGTCATTCACCTCCGCGTTCGTGGACTTCGACCGGGACGGATGGCCCGACCTGGCCATGTCCGCAGACTATGGCTACAGCCGCCTCTTCTGGAACAACGGCGACGGCACGTTCACCGACGGCACCGTCGCGGCTGGAGTCGGCACCGACAAGAACGGCATGGGTACCGGGATCGGCGACTACGACGGCGACGGCTTCGAGGACTGGATCGTGAGCGCGATCTACCACTTCGAAGGAGATTGCATTGGCTGCCCATGGGAGACCATGGATGGGAACCGTCTGTATCGGAACAACGGGGACCGCACGTTCTCGGACCGCACCGACGAGGCCGGGATCCGGAACGGCTTCTGGGCCTTTGGGAACGCCCTCTTCGACTACGACAACGACGGCGACCTGGACCTCGTCCAAGTCAACGGGTACAACATCACGCCTGTCTATTTCGAAAGGGACCGGATGCGCTTCTGGCGGAACGAGGGCGGCTTGTTCACCGACTCCGCCGAAGCGGTGGACCTCTTGCAAGACCGGGAGTCCGGCAAGGCCGTGGTGGTGTGGGACTACGACCGGGACGGCGACCTGGACCTGTTCGTGGTCAACAACGAAGCCGAGTCGCGCCTGTACCGGAACGACGGTGGGAACGCGAAGGACTGGCTGCGCGTCAAGCTGGTCGGCCAGGAGCGGAACCTGCAGGGGATCGGCGCCCGGATCACGGTGCGTGCCACACCGTTCGGGCCCCGGATGGTGCGAGAGATCCGCGCGGGCGGCCAGTACTGCGCCCAGCACGAGATCGAGGCGCACTTCGGCCTCGGCGAGGGCCGCGGGACGGTGGCCGAGGTGCGGGTGTGGTGGCCGGAAACAGGAGAGGAGCAGGTCCTCACCAACGTGCCACGCAACCAACTCTTGGTGGTCGAACAGCCCGAGTAGCGCTACCAGGGATCTATCTCCACTTCCCCCAAGCCGCGGCCCTCCCCCACGTACTCCGCGGCACTGGGGTCGGTGCCGTTGGCGACGAGAAGCTCCCAGGGGTCGTCGTTCGACCCGTTGTCGCACATGCGCGCCGAAAGCTCGAAGACCTCGATCTCGTCGCCGACCTCCAGCAAGACGTCCGATCCGAAGGACAGCACGACGAAGGACCGCTTCCCCCCCAGCGACACGAAGTTCTGGGTCTCGCACTCGGAGTCGGACGGACCGATGATCAGGGAGGGATCGGTCCACTGGTTCTCCGGCCCGCCGATCTCCGCGTAGGCCACCGTCTCCACCCAGTATTCCGCCCTTGGCTTGCGGAGCTGCACCGCGTCCACGTCCGCTCCGGGGGTGCCGCCCCCGCTCCCCCCGCCAAGATCGGCGAGTATCGCGTAGCGGAACCCACAGTCCCAGGGGCAGGTGTCCGGGTCCTCGCCGTCCGCCGCAAGACACACCGTGTCGCCACAGGGAGGGGGCAGGTCGATCGATCCGCTGTCCTCTTCGTCGTTGAGGCACGCAAACGCCAACAGGAGCAGTGGGACGAGCACCTCAGCCCACCCCCAGACGGGTGAGGAAGGACGCGACCAGGGCATCGACCCTCCCGGACACCCGCTCCTCTACCGCGGTCAGGGATTCGTCCTCCGCCACGTCCTCCCGCACCTCAATGTAGAACTTGATCTTGGGCTCGGTCCCCGAGGGACGGGCCAGGATGCGCACATCCGGACCATACTGGAAGTGCAGCACGTTGCTCTTGGGGAGCCCGGCCGGCCGGACGACACCCGAGACCGGGTCACGGTCCTCCCCCGTGAGCAGATCTCGAACCCGGGTGAGCGGCAACCCACCCATCTCCTGGGGCGGCGCGTTCCGCAGGGTCTCCAGCAACTCGCGGATGCGGAGGGCCCCCTCGGTGCCGGGCATCACCAGAGACTTCTGGACGGTCCCGTAGTAGCCGAAGTCGCGGTAGAGCTGCTCGAGCTGGTCCAACAGGGTCAGGCCCTGTTTCTTGCACCAGGCGCACAGGTCCGCCATCAGCAGGGCTGCTGAAATCCCGTCCTTGTCCCGGACCACCGGACCGATCGAGTAGCCAAGCGCCTCCTCGTAGCCCATCACGAACCGGCCCCCGGCGGCCTCGTGGTCGATGGCGGCGTTCGCGATCCACTTGAAGCCGGTCAGGGTGTCCACGTAGGCCGCCCCGTGCCGCTCGGCGATGGCGGAGAGCATGGTGGAGGACACCACCGAGGTGGACACCATGCGGCCCTCGTCCTGCGGCCCGTGAGTGAGCAGGTCCGAGGCCAGCAGCACTCCGACCTGGTTGCCACTCAGGAGCCGATAGCCTCCGTCGGGGGTGCGCTCCACCACCGCAAGGCGGTCGGCATCTGGATCATTGGCGAGGATCAGGTCCGCCCGCAGCTCTTGGGCGAGGGCCAGCGCGAGGTCGAGCGCGCCGGGCTCTTCCGGGTTGGGGAAGCTCACCGTGGGGAAGTCGCCGTCCGGCTCGGTCTGCTCGGGCACCATGTGGAGATCGGTGTGCCCAGCCTCGTACAGCACCTCCTTCACCAGCTTGGCACCCACCCCGTGCAGCGCCGTGTAGACCAGCCGCACACCCGTGTCGCGGTGCACCCGGAGCGCGGCCACTTCCGCGCGGTAGGCATCGACGACCTCCCGCGGCACCGCCCGCACCCGCCCGGACGCGTACAGGCTCGTCAGCGCGGGCACCTCGATGTCCATGGTGGGGCCCAGCGCGTCGATCCGCGCGCTGATCCCGCGATCGTGGGGCGGGATGATCTGCGCGCCGTTCGGCCAATAGACCTTGTAGCCGTTGTCCTGGCGTGGGTTGTGGCTGGCGGTGACCACCACCCCGCCTGCCGCGTCCAGCCAGGTCACCGCGTGGGAAAGCTGCGGCGTGGAGCACACCTCCTCGTGGAGGTGCACCGCCAGGCCCCGAGCCGCGAACACCCCCGCCGCATCCTCCGCGAACACGCTGGAGCCGTGGCGCCCGTCGTAGCCGATCACCACGCCGCGGGTGGTGGCGAGGGGAACCTCGTCCAGGAGGTAGTCGGCCAGCCCTGCGCTCACCCGCCGCACCATGGCCCGGTTCATCCGCCGGGGACCCGGCCCGAGGGCGCCGCGTATCCCAGCCGTCCCGAACTCCAGCCGGCCCGCGAAGTGCTCTCGGAGCGTTCTCTCGTCGCCGTGGTCGATGAGGACCTGGGCTGCCGCCCGGGAATCGGGATCCGGATCGTCGGCCACCCAAGCCAACGCGGCCTCGAGGATCTCTGCGTCAGTCATGCCATCTCCCACTTCGCGCGAGCCCCATTATGCGGCTAGAGGAGCTGTCGTGCCCATTCGGACCTACCGGTACGCCGAGGAGCGCAGGTGGCTTCGCCCACCGCTCGCCGACGTGCACCTCCCCGATCGCCCGGGACCGCACCCGTCGGTGGTGGTGGTCCACGGCGGGGGCTTCCTCGGCGGGTGGCGCCGCATGCGGGCGGTGTGGACCGTGGTGCAAGCACTCCGCGAGGGCGGGTACGCGGTGATGGCCATGGACTACCGGGTGGTCTTCCGGGGGGGCGGGCTCGACGAGGCGCTGGAGGATCTCCACGCGGGGATGGCCTGGTGGCGAGCGCAAGTGGAGACGTTCCAGCTCGACCCGGAGCGGATCTCCCTGGTCGGGCTCTCGGCGGGCGGAGCACTGGTCACCCTCGCCGCCCGCACCGAAGTCCCCCTGCATGCGCTCGTGGGCATCTACGGCGTTTATGACTTCACGGACCTGCCCTGGCGCAGTGCCTTCCTGGGGCGGTTCCTGCTCCGGAGCATGGACCATTCTGTGTGGCGGCAGCGGTCTCCGTGGCGGAACTGCCTGGAGAAGGTCCCGATGCTCCTGCAGCACGGCACCGCGGATGGGATCGTGCCGGTACGCCACACGACCCGGCTGGCCAACTTCCGCCGCACGCACGACCTGCCGGTGATCACCGGCTACTACGACGGCGCCGGGCATGCCTTCTACCGCCATCCAGAGCTTCCGGTGACCCGAAAGGCCCTGGAAGACCTGCTCGACTTCCTCGACGATCCCGATGCCAAGAGGCCCCGCGGAGGAGAACCATGGAAGAGAACGTCATCCCTTGGGGGCTGAGCCCCCTGACCTGGGCGCTGCTGGTCCTCTCCAGCTCGTTCTTGGTGGCGCTGCTCGCGAGGGCCCTCTTCAAGGGGGTCGTCCAGCGACTCACCCGCCAGACCGAGACCGAGCTGGACGACATCCTCGCCCGCCACCTCCGTCGGCCGGTATGGCTCTCCATTGGCCTCGGGGGCACCTGGTACGCCCTCGCGGTGTTGGACCTCCCGAGACCTGTCCCCTACGTCACCACCGGGTTGCTCGCGACCGGGGTGGTCGTGCTGTGGACCGTGGGGATCTCCAGAATCGCGGGGGAGGTACTGGAGTGGCTGGCGGAACGGACCGATCGGTTCTCGGCCGTGAGCCCGCGCACCATGCCGGTGTTCGAGTTCGGCGCCCGAGCGGTGGTGTACGGTACCGCGCTCTACTTCCTGTTCCTCGCCTGGAACGTGGACCTCACCGGCTGGCTCGCGTCTGCGGGCATCGTCGGCATCGCCGTGGGCTTCGCCGCCCGAGACACCCTGGCCAACCTGTTCGCCGGGGTGTTCATCCTCGCCGACGCCCCCTACAAGCTCGGTGACTACCTGATCCTGGGCAGCGGCGAGCGCGGCCGGGTGACCGAGATCGGGATCCGCGCCACCCGCATCCTCACCCGCGACGACGTGGAGATCATCGTCCCCAATGCGGTGATGGCGAATGTGAAGATCATCAACGAGAGCGGTGGCCCCGGGGAGCCGTTCCGGGTGCGCGCCAAGGTGGACGTGGCCTATGGCAGCGACCTCGACGAGGTGCGGAGCCTCCTCCTCGCGGCCCTGGAGGGCGTGGAAGGCATCACGGAGGACCCCAACCCCCGCGTCCGGTTCCGCGAGTTCGGCAGCTCCGGGCTCCGCTTTCAGCTCCTGTGCTGGGTACACCGCCCGGAGCTTCGGGGACGGGTGCTCGACGCGATCAACTCCAACATCTACAAGAGCTTCAACGCGAACGGGATCGAGATCCCCTACAGCAGGCACGACGTGTACCTGCACCAGCGGGAGTGACCCGCCTCAGGTCGCGTTGCAGGAGACGTCCGGAGGTGCGAGCAGCTCCAACAAACCCGGCCCCTTCTCGTCCGGTGCTGCACGCACGTCGATATGACCGGTCACCGTCTGCAACGCGCCGGTCTTCGACCCGATGTGCCGCCTCGCGTCAGCGGTGACCCGCATCCCGTCGATGATCAGGTACCCGTCGT
>JAFDJI010000792.1 GCA_019307545.1 Deltaproteobacteria bacterium
AACGTGGCCGGTACCACCGCCCTGTGCGCCGATGTCACCATCGACACCTACCGCAACGATACCGACGGGCACCTGGTCGCCCGCGTCGGCGGCTTCTGGTACAACGACGGCACCACAAGCGACGGCTGGACCGGGGACGTCTTCGCCGCCATCGGCATGAACGACAGCGAGGTGTCCTACGCGGTGGACCGGTGCACCAACGCCGATTGCACCACCTGGGATGATCTCACGAGCGGGACCCTGGCCGAAAACGCCATCGGCGAGACCCACACCCTGTACGTGGGTTGGAACGGCGCCAACCAATTCACCTTCCAGGTCGACGGAGCGGACCCGGTCCACTTCAACCCGGTCGCCGCGGGCGCGGAAATGGTGCAGGTCGACGGAGCGGACCCGGTCCACTTCAACCCGGTCGCCGCGGGCGCGGAAATGGTGAACGTGCTGCCCAACCACGTGTACAAGGGTGTGTCGGCCCGGTTCGGCAACGACATCACCACCGGCGACGGCTACATCGAGGCAACCTTCGACAATGTCCGCGCCACCCGGGTGGGCAGCACCACGCTGGCGGTCGACGGCGGGGACGCCAAGAGCTTCCAGGTGCACGCCACCGAGGCCGACGCCAACAACCCGTGGGGACTCGACCCCGTGGTGACCGGCGGAAGGACACCCTTCAACCCGAACAAGGCCGAGGTGCTGTTCTTCTCGAACCCGGACGCCGGCGCCGCTGACGGCTGCGGCACCAACTGCGAGCGCGTGAGCATTGCCTTCCCGTCGGACTTCGGCAACGGCGACGCCGCCACCCCGACCCTGAACAGCGCTTTGTCCCTGAGTTCCGCCTCCCACCGGGATCCGGACGCCGACGCGGCGTACGCCCTCGATCCCGCATCGACTTCCAGCTCCGTCACCTTCACCGCCTTCGGAGGGCAGAATGGGACCGCTACCGGTGCATATGTCGCCGAGCTGTGCCTGGTGACGGGCGACAGCGTGGACTGCAGCGACCAGCGCACCATCGAGGGCACCTTCGAGGTCACCTGGCGCCGCGACGCCACCGGGTACCCTCCCGGCGGTAGCCGCGAGCTGCCCCTTCGGCTCGATACAGAGCAATGGTACGAGTGGTGCGCCTCGGACCCCACCTGCCCCTTCGACACCCGTCTCGACGCCGAGACCTGGTACGTGGCGCCGGTAGAGGCAGGCAAGCTGTGGGCGGTGAGCACCTCGGGCAATGCCGGCGACACCGCCATCGCGGTGTACGACTCCGACGGCACCACCAAGCTGTGCACCGACGATCAGTCCGGTGTGGACGAGCTTTGCGAGGTCACACCCTCGGGCGACGAGCTTTGGTTCGAGGTCACCGCTGTGTCGGGAGAGGGAGCGCACGCGGTGCTCGGGGTGAGCCGCACCTGGATCGAGGTCACAGCCAACACCGAGATCGTCGGAGAGGTCCCCTATTGGGATCTGCAGTGGTACCGCCTGGTCCTCGCCACCCCCTCGGCGCTACAGCTCGAGATCGAGCCATCCAACCAGGCCTACGGCAACGTGAACGCCTGGGGGCACCGCGGCTGGTGGATCAATGGCGTGGGTTTCTGCTGCGGGCCCGACTTCACCAGTGCGGCGTTCGTGCCGTCCGCCGACGCCTACCCCGAGCTGTATTTCACGGTCGAGAACTGGGACGACGACAACGAAGACCTGCCCTTCACCATGATGGCCCGCACCACCGGCGAGGGCGACGTCCCTACCGACCCGGTCGAACACACCGCCAACGATGACTGGAACCACACCAGCGACGTGTTCGACGCCGGTGAGCACCGCTACTACAGCTTCGTCGCCGGGCACACGGGACCGTATGCCATCTGGCTGGAGGGCATGGACTGGCCCGACCACAGGTCCCCCGTTCAGTACACCCTGTTTGCCAACCCCGCGGACCCGGCGGGCTCCGAGGTCCGCACCACTTCCGGGAACGCGACCTGCCCGTCCGAATGGTTCGGTGACCAGAACCGCTACGTAGCCGGGTGTCGGGCGTTCCTCACCGAGGGCACGACCTACTACGCCAAGGTCGAGGAGATGGGTGGCAACGACGAGATCGGCACCATGTTCCGGGTGGACTGGAACTGGTGGGATGCTGTCCTGGCGCCGAGCGACACCTTCAGCGATTCGCTTCCAGCGCAGCAGGACGAGTTCTGGGGATTCTGGGCCACTCCGGGCACCGGGTACCGCGTGATCATCGACCCCGGCACCCCGGCCTTCGCCAGCCTTAGCCTCGTCGACAGCGACGGATGGTGGCAACACAGCAACGGGTGGTGCTGTGGGGTGGGCAACACCCAGGCCTACTTCATGCCGCCCGGTGCGGACCCCTACTTCCTCGTCCAGATCTACAACTCCGACAACTCCCAGGTCCTGGACTACGAGCTGAGCGTGACGGCCACCGGTACCGGTGCAGTCGCCACCTCACCGGTGGAGGTGCGGATGGACATGGGCGACTACTCGGTGAACGACACCCTCGACGCTGCTGGGGAGCGCTTCTACACCTTCACCCCATTGACGGCTGGGACCTATACCGTCGAATTCACCGGGATGAATTGGGACCAGACCAAGGGCCGTGTCGACTGGAACCTGTTCACGAATCCCGCGGATCCGGCTGGCTCCGGGGTCACGACCAGCTCTGGAAGTGCCACCTGCCCCTCGGTCTGGGTGGAGGCGAACAGCCGGTACGAGGCGATCTGTACCGCCCCCCTCTCCGCAAGCCAGCCCTACCTGCTCCGGGCCGTCGAGAAGGACGGAATCAACAACTCGATCCTGGTATTCGCCCTCCGGGGCCCGACCTGA
>JAFDJI010000793.1 GCA_019307545.1 Deltaproteobacteria bacterium
GGTGCTCGAGCTCCTGCTCGAGATGAACCGCAGCCACGGCACGGCGCTGGTCGTCGTCACCCACAGCCCGGAGCTGGCCTCGCGCCTGGGCCGCCGCACCGTGCTCGTCGACGGCTACCTGGAGGCTCCAGAGGCGATCGTCTGAGGCGGTGTCTGGGCTCAGGGCACCGAACAGTCTGGGAGGGGGGGCAAGGTGCCATCGCAGCCCGGCAGGCCGGGACCCGGCGCCTGGCCCCAAGACTGGGAAAGCAGGCTGAACTCAGCGAGCCCGATCGCGCCGTCCGAGTTGGCGTCGAGGTCGGGGTCGTAAGGGTCGTTGGGGGCCGTCGCACCCCAGGCCGTGGAGAGGCCACAGAAGTCGCCCAGCCCGACAATGCCGTTGTTGTCGTAGTCGGCATCGCACAGGTTGCCGATGCCGTCGGCGTTGGTGTCTACCTGGTCACTGTTCTCGACTTCCCGGCAGTTGTCCCCGTCGTCGGGCAGACCGTCGGCGTCCGAGTCGCAGGGTTGGCAGACGTCGCCGATGCCGTCGTCGTTGATGTCTTCCTGGCCCGGGTTGAGGTCCTCCGGGCAGTTGTCGAGGGCGTCGGCCCACTCGTCGTCGTCGGTGTCGTCAGCACTGTTGCAGGCGTCGCCGACGCCGTCGCCGTCGGTGTCCTCCTGATTAGGCGAGCAGACGCCGTCCCCGCCCTCCACGTCGCAGGCGGCGTCGGAGAGACAGGGGGCCCCCACGTTACCTTCCCGGCAGGTTCTCTGGTTGGGTCCGTTCGGGGTCAGGGGGCAGTTGTCTTCAGGAAGCTCCACGCCGTCCCCGTCGAGGTCCTCGCAAGCGTCGCCGATGCCGTCCGTGTCGTCGTCTGCCTGGTCCGCGTTCGCGGTGTTCGGGCAGTTGTCTTCGTCATCGGGCCAGCCGTCGCCGTCCGGGTCGTCGGGTTGGCAGGCATCGCCGATGAGGTCGCCGTTGATGTCTTCCTGGCCCGGATTGGCCACCGTGGGGCAGTTGTCGTCCTCCGAAGGGACATTCGAGCGCTCCACGCCGTCCTCGTCGAGGTCCTCGCAGGCGTCGCCGAAGCCGTCCCCGTCGGTGTCAAGCTGGTTCGGGGGGTCCAGTTGATCCGGATTGAACACCGTGGGGCAGTTGTCGCACGCATCGCCCAGCTCGTCGCCGTCCGAGTTCTCCTGGTCCGGGTTGGGCACCGTGGGGCAGTTGTCGACGCTGTCGCCCACTGCGTCGCCGTCGGGATCTGCGAGGGGGGGCGGCGTCGGGATCTGGTCGAGCGCGATGCCATTCGGGCGCGCCCATGTTTCCCCGCCGATCTCCACGATCGACGAAATTTGAGCGGTGGTATCGATCCGGATCACGGCGGGGTCGGTCCTCCAGTCGTTCGGGTCGCCGGAGTCCGTCACCAGCAGCTCGCGGTTCACGTCGAGCGCGATGCCTTCCAGCGTGTGGAAGAAAGGCGATCCGTAGTCCTTGCTCTGAGGGACTCCGGTCACCCCGTCGAGGCGGAAGATGAACGGGATGATCTGCCGATCCGGGTCGCCCTGGTCCGCGAGCAGGATGTCGCCGTTGTCGTCGATCGCGAGATCGACGGGATCGATGATATCCAGGATCATATCGTGGGGGAGCGGCAGAGGGTTCTGGAAGCCGGTATCGGGGTTGATGCGGACCAGCGGCGCGCGGTCCGCGGAGTCTTCGATGCCGATTTCGCGGTTGAGGACGACGAGCAGGCCATCACGGTCGATCGCGAGGGCTACCGGCTCGACCAGGTAGTTCTGCTCCCCGGCAGGCGGCAGCAGCAGGCTTGCTATGCCGTCCTCGACCTTGATGATTGCGCCTGCATACGGCTCACATAGCTCCGGCTCCGGGCCCCGATCCGCCACGAAGTACACGGTCGCACTGTCGATCTCGTGGACGACCACACGGTTCGGGTCGACGAGGGGTTCGTCCTCGGAGACGATCCCTTCGTCACCCGGGGTCTGCTCGGGATCCACGCGCAGGAGCGCCGGCACCGGGCCGGATTGACTGCCACCGTCGCAGAGGAGGACCGTCCGATCGGGGAACGTCCCCTCGGTTTCGACCGCGATCCCGGCGGGAGTTTCGAAGCTGATCACGTGATCGACCTCCCCTCGCGTCGCCGCCGCCGGGTCCGCCGCGTCGGGCGTCAATTGGTAGAGCGCCTGCGCATCCGTGTCTGCCACCAGGAAGTCCGCGCGGCTCGTGAGGGGCCCCACCACCGTGAGCCGCCAGGGGATGACCAGGTCGCCGCTGTAGGTCTCCTTCGGCTCGCCGCCGTCCCACGCGTAGTGATGAACCTCGCTGGTGCCGCGAACGGCGACGAGAAAGTCGCCGGCTACGTTGAACGCGCCGTCGTCCTGATAGACGTAAAGCCCGATCGGCGCATCTAGACCCCAGACGACGGGAACCTGGTTCGCCTGAGGATCGACCGGGTTGTAGGGGACGACCGGATCGATGCGGAACACGGTGCCCGCAAAGCGGT
>JAFDJI010000794.1 GCA_019307545.1 Deltaproteobacteria bacterium
TCAGCCGTCAGCCATCAGCTATCAGCCAGCGAGCTTTCTCCGGCTCCTATCAGGCTGATTGCTGATGGCTGATAGCTGATAGCGTAGCCCGCTCAGCCTAAGTGATCGGTATTGCACCTAACCCGCATCCCTCACGGGCTGCGTCATCAGCGGTCAGCGGTCCGCGGCCAGCGGCGGCTGCGCAAGCCCTGGGCCAGCTTCCACAGCCGGTAGGGTGGCTGGGCGGCCATGAACGCGAACAGGAGCGGGCCGGCGTAGTTCATCCAGAACGCATCCACGATGTGGCCGTGGGCGAGGAACACGAAGCTGCGGGTCATTCCGCAGCCCAGGCACCGCCACCCGGTAATGCGCCGCCACCCACACACCATCGGCACCTCGAACCCGAACAGGGTGAGGTTCTCGTTGGACGGCTCCATCACGGCAGCCGCGAGGATCACGCCCCCACACAGCACGAACAGCAGCAGGTGGCCGAACCACCAGCTGGTGTAGATGCTCTTGGAGGGGCGTCTGGGCTCGGCGGCGGTGCTCACGACCACCTCCCGGCGTCGCGCTGGAGTGACGACATGGTCATGGAACGAGAGCGTATCCAGCGGAAGCCGACAGGCAAACACAGCGCCCACATGGACCTGTGAATGCGCGGGAACCCCGTGCGGTGGAAGGTCAGACCCCACAGGCACTCAACGTCCCGTGGTGGCCTCCGCGAGCGCTTGGCAGAACGCCTCGAGCGCACCCAACTCCCCGGCGGCGATTCGGTGCACTTCGACCCAGTCCAGGTCACCGTAGCGGTGGGCGACGAGATTGCGGAACGCCGCCGCATCGGCCATGGCCGACGCCACGGCTCGGTCGAGCACCCCACGCTCGGCAAGCTGGAAGAACGCCTGGCGATAGGTCTCCGGTAGGGGCCAGCCCTCGTCGGCCGTCCAGTGGGTGGCCAGGTCGACCGCATCCTGGATCGCCACAAAGAGGTTGAGGACCACCACCTCGCGAATGGTGCGGTCCGTCTCGAACTGCTCGACGTCCGCGGGAAGCACCTCCCGCACCCGCGCAACCGCGTCTCGAATCGACGCGGTCTTCGCTGCGAGCTTGTCCCTATCGACCACGGGCCGCCTCCAGCGCCCCGGACACCAGGCGTTCCTGCACGGGGCGAAAGTCGAGGTACAGGGAGATGGCCCGCGCCTTCCGCTCCACGAACGCGGTTCGGTCCCGACACAAAAGCAGTCGTCCATCCCGAAACACCCGGAAGGCGAGCACCGGCCCGGCCCGATCCAGGTCCACGAGGTCCACGCGCAAGCCGCCCGCCGCACCCTCGAGACGTGACGCCAGCGCGAGCAGCGCATCCAACCCGGCGTCCCCCGAAAGCGCAACCGCGACGTCCACGTCGGAACGAGGGTGAGATCGACCTGTCGCCCGCGAGCCGAAGAGCAGCGCGTAGCGTACACGCTCATCCGCATTCAGAACATGTGTAAGCGCATCGATCACGACGTGATTGTATCCGACGCGGGTGGGTTCGGGCGGGCGTCCCTACCCGTGCTGGCGTTCGGGGAGGCGCTTCAGTTGGCGGGCCATCCGGTCCACGATCCCGTTCACGAACGCCCGCGAATCCGCGGTCCCGAACCGCTTGGCGAGCTCCACCGCTTCGTTGATGGAGACCGTCGCTGGAATGTCCTCACAGGCCATCAGCTCGAAGGCCGCCATCCGGAGCACATTGCGGTCGACCACGGGCATGCGTGGCAGGCGCCAGTTGGTGGAGCAGCGCTCGATGAGGGCGTCGATCTCCTCGCGGTGCTGTTCCACGCCGAAGGCGAGCCGCTGGGCGAACTCCACCTCCTCGCTCTCCGGCGGCCGGCCCTCTCCGATCCCCTCCCCTTCCAACAGGCCTGCCCACAGCGAATTGAGCGATGCCGTCACCGGTACGCCGCCCAGGTCGGCCTGGTAGAGCCCCTGGAGGGCATACTCGCGAGCCCGGCGGCGAGAGGCCATCTCACCCCTCGAGGCTTCGGAGCAGGTTCACCATCTCCAACGCACCCAGGGCCACGTCGTAGCCCTTGTTTCCGGCCTTGGTGCCCGCGCGCTCTATCGCCTGCTCGATGGTATCGGTGGTGAGCACCCCGAACAGCACCGGAACACCCGACTGGAGCGAGACCTGGGCGATGCCCTTGGAGACCTCCGCGGCGACGTAGTCGAAGTGCGGGGTCGCCCCCCGAATGACCGTTCCGAGCGCGATGACCGCGGCGTAATGCCCGCTCTTGGCGGCGCTGGCGCACGCGATCGGAATCTCGAAGGAGCCGGGGACCCAGATCAGGTCGATGCGGTCCTCCCCAATGCCGTGGCGGCGCAGCCCGTCCTCGCACCCGCTCACGAGCCGGCTGGTGATGAACTCGTTGAATCGGCCGGCCACGATCGCGAAGCGACCACCGGGATCGGTGAGGCTGCCCTCGATGATGCGCGTCATGAATCACCTCTGCCTATGTCCAGGCCCACCCGCTCGATGATGCTCAAC
>JAFDJI010000166.1 GCA_019307545.1 Deltaproteobacteria bacterium
CAGGTGGACGGTCACCGAGGGGGTGAGGGCCCAGGTCTCGGGCGCGGAGAGGTCCAGGGGCGTGGGGGGAATCACCAGCGGCGGTTGGCTCCGGTCCGGACCCGAGGCCGCCACCTCCAGCGCCTCGACCGGCGCTTCCGCCCCGGCCGGGTCCACCGTCACCCCTTCCTCGCCGGCCCAGGCCAACCCCAACAGCAGCAACACGACGCAACTCATGGCAGCTCCACCGGCTCGGCGCCTTCCAGCGCACCGCCTGCGCCCTGGGGCACCACCGACAGCGTCACCCGCCGCTCGGGGACCAGGTAGGACCCCACCACCCGGCGGATGTCCTCTGGGGTGACGGCCTCGTAGCGACCCCACTCCTCGACCAGGCAATCGGGTTTGCCCCGGAGGCGCTGGCAGTCCACCAGCCACTCGGCCCGCGCTGCGGGTTCCTCGAGGGAGTCGAGTACCCCGCTCTTCACCTGCCGGCGGGCCCGCTCCACCTCCTCGTCCGACGGGGGCTTGCGCGCCATCCGGGCAAGCTCCTTCTCCACGATCCGCTCCAGCCGGGGCAGCCGCGGCACATCGGACGCCGCCTCGATCACGAACTGCCCGTCGATCTCGGAAGCCGCGTGCCAGGCCTCGTTGTCGACCACCAGGGAGTGCTTGTAGTACAGGCGGTCGTCGAGTCGCGTCCCCCGCCCGCCGACCAGGATCCAGCCCAACAGGTCCAGGGCAGGCTCGTCCGGATGGCCCCGGGGAACGGTCTGCCAGGACAGGTACATCGACCAGTCCTCCACCTGGTCCTCGAGGAGGCCCTCCCGGGGGACCGCCGCCACCTCTGCCCGCTCGGCCCGGGACTCCGGCGGGCCGGGGTCCGGCACGTCCGCGAACCAGTGCTCCACCCGGGCCAGCACCGCTTCGGTGTCGAACCGCCCGACCAGCCCGAGCACCGCGTTCTGGGGACGGTAGTGGCGACGCCAGAAGTCGCGCACCGCCTCCAGCTCAAAGCCTTCCACGTCGGCCACGGTGCCGATGACGGGGATGTGGTAGGGGTGCCCCTCCGGGAACTGCAACCGGCTCAGGGCGTCGTAGTCCCGCCCGTTGGGCGCGGCGTACCCCTCGGCGCGCTCCTGGAGCACCACCTGTTGCTGGTTGTCGAGGTTCTCCTCGGTGAGCCCCTCCTGCAGGAACCCCATGCGGTCGGACTCCAGGAACAGCGCCAGGTCGAGGGCACCCGAGGGAAACACCATGTAGTAGGCGGTCTCGTCCTCACTGGTGAAGGCGTTGTTCCATCCGCCCGCCGCGGTGAGCCACTCGTCGAAGCCGCTCCCCGGGACGTGGGCCGAACCCTCGAACATCACGTGCTCGAACAGGTGCGCGCAGCCGTACTCCCCGGGCCGCTCGTCCCGGGAACCCACCCCGTAGTGGAGGTGGAGCGCGATGTGGTCGGTGCGTTGGTCCTCCTCCAGCACCACGGTGAGGCCGTTGTCCAGGGTGTGTACGGTGGCGTCGACCACGAGCGGGTCACCGCCGGCCAGGGCGGCGCCGGCGAGCGCAAGTAGCAGCACGGGTCCCTCCAACTCCAGGCGGGGCATTGTAGCCCCGACAGGTGACGTCGCCGCACCGCAGGCCGCCGGATACACCGCCTCCGGCACCAGGAGGGCCGCCCTGACACCACGCGCACGCGCCGACCGTATTGGAGACATTCTCGACGGCCTGTACCCGGAGCCGCTGATCCCGCTGCGCCACCGCGACCCCTACACCCTGCTGGTCTCGGTCCTCCTCTCCGCCCAATGCACCGACAAGCGGGTGAACCTGGTCACCCCGCGCCTCTTCGCCCTCGCCGACGACCCCGCGACGATGGCGGCGCAGGAGGTGGAGACCATCCGCACGATCATCCACACCTGCGGGCTCGCTCCCACCAAGGCACGGAACATCCACGCCCTGTCCCGACAACTGGTGGAGGAGCACGGCGGCCGCGTCCCCGCAGATCTGGAGGCGCTGGAGCGCCTGCCGGGCGTGGGACACAAGACGGCGTCGGTGGTGATGAACCAGGCCTTCGGTCAGCCGGCGTTCCCGGTGGACACCCACATCTTCCGGTCGGCCCGGCGCTGGGGGCTCTCCGAGGGCACGACCCCGATCCGGGTGGAGCGGGACCTCATGGTGCTGTTCCCCCAGGAGACCTGGGGGCGTCGCCACCTCCAGATCATCTACTTCGGCCGGGAGCACTGCCCGGCCCGGAACCACGACTTTAGCGCGTGCCTCATCTGCTCCTGGGCGAATCCGGAGGGAATACGCAGCGGCTGACATTGTCGTAGAGTGCGTAGACGCCATCCACCGCTCCCGGAGGACCCCATGCTCTGGCTCGCCGCTGCCCTGCTCAACCCCGTCGCCCAAGCCGAAGACCTCACCATCCTCGTGGAGAGCGGCACCAGTCACATCGCCCTGAACTGCGGCTCCGACCAGTACGGCCAGGACGCCGCGGAGGGAATGCGCCAAGCCGACGGGCGGGTGGCGCACACCTTCCCCATCCGCCCCAGCCGCGAGTGCCAGGTCACCATCACCCGGGAAGTGGGGTCCCTGGAACAGCTGGGGACCTGGGCCTGCACCAACAGCGGGTGCATCGAGCAGGGAGGAGGCGCGGCCCCGGTGAGCGTACCTGTTGGCACCTTGCGGGTCCTGATGGCCATGGGGACCTCCCACAACCAGCTCGAACTGGTCTGCGTCTCCGGCTACCGCGAGCGGGTCCCGCTCGAAGACCACGTCGGCACCTTCACCGGCGTGCCTTCCAGCGAGGACTGCACCCTGAACTTCAAGGGCGGCCCACCGATGAAGTACCGGCCGATTTCCTGGGGCGCATGGGAGTGCCACCTGGTCTCCAACACCCCGGTGTGCAAGAAGCAGTAGTCCCCAAGAAACGGCTACGCGGGAGGCGAGCGGCATGGACGAGACGCGCAGTGGTGTGGTCAAACACGAGGGCGATGTCGAGCGGTTGGAGGTTGCGGCGGGAACGGCGACCGTTCGACAGGTCCTCATCGGACCGGACGACGAGGCGCACAACTTCTTCCTGCGTCGCTTCACCATGGGTGAGGGCGGCGCCATGCCCCTGCACACCAACCGGGTGGAGCACGAGCAGTACGTGTTGTCCGGCACTGGGCGGGTGCGCATCGGCGACCGGGTCCACGAGGTGCGGGCGGGCAACGCCCTGTTCATCCCGGCCGGCGTCCCCCACAGCTACGAGGTGATTGAGCCGCCCTTCGACTTCCTGTGCATCGTGCCCGCAAAGCCCGATGCGATCGCGCTGATCGAGCCCGCCGAGCCGACCCGAGGCTGACACCGGCGACAGTCGCCCGCCTACTCCCGCCCGGCGCAGTACGCCTCCGTCCCTGCCGCCGAGACGCAGAGGTCCATGGCGCGGGTGGTGTCCTTTCCGGAGGCGTTGGCGTAGTCGTACCACTCCCGCGCGAAGGTCTTCACCCTGCCGCGGGCATCCTCCGCCGCGCCGCTCGTCTGGTCCGTGGGGGCCTCGGAGTGTCGCTTCTCGGCCGCGGTCCACACCTTCTGCGCGGCGAGGGCACGCATCTTGTACAGGGCGTACACCCGGGACTTGAAGGTCTCGCCCACCCATTCCTGGCGGCGCTCCATGGCGATGTCCGCCCAGTGGATCGCCTCATCCGCCCGCGCGGGCCCCTGGTCGAGGAGGTACTTGGCGTAGGCGTAGGACATGTCGGGGTCGGACTGGTCGACCTCCTCCAGGTGCCGCGCCACCAGCCCGGCCCACTCGGAGCGGTCGCTGGAGTGCGCGTTGGCGATGAGGACCCTCGAGACCTTGTTCTTGTCGGTCTGCTTGCCGGCCGCCTGGTAGGTCGCCTCGATGCAGCCGACCTCGGGGGCCGAGAGGCGGCCCATCATCGCCTTCAGCTCGAGCTGCTGGAGGTTGTCGCAGCTCATACCACTGGGCTCCACGGCGAGCATGGCGACCGCCGCCTCTTCCGGCGCTTCCTCTCCGACCCCTTCCTCTCCGCCGGACTCCACCCTGTCCGAATCGGGTTGCACCTCGGCGGCCTCCTCGACCTCCCCGGCATCCACCAGGGCGTCGTCGGGCTCTGGTACCGCTTCGCCGGCGACCTCGACACGGTCCTCCGGCACCTCGGACGGCCCTGTCACCTCGGCCATGGAGAGACCCTCCTCCGCACCATCGTCCTCCGCCACCCCATCGGGCTCGGCAACCGGGGTGAAGGGGTACTCGGAGAGCCCCGTCCAGGGCGAGAACACCGGGGTGACCTCCAGGTCGAACCACCCCACCCGCAGGTCCGAGGCCAGAAGTTGTCCCTCGGGATCCGGCCGGAGGTCGGGGTTCACCACCTCGTCGCCGACCCGACAGGCGACCCACCCGTCTTGACACGCGGTGAGTGGGAAGGCGGGAGCGAAGTCGGCCCACTCGGCGGCGAGGGCGGGGGCCGGGAAAAGGGCGAGCACGGAGAGCAGGATGGAGATGCGCATGGGGTTCCTCCGTCGGCACATCGGCGAGGCGGCACGCTGCCTACACCCGGCGAGACATCTCCAACGCACGAGAGTTCCCCCCTGCCCCGGCGGGTGTTCTCTCTTGACGGGACGGGAGCGGCACGCGCAGTGTGGGGACCATGTGGAGCGCAATCCTGGCGTCCATCGCCCTCGCTGCGTCGGTCCAGGTCACCTTGGAGGTAGGCCCGGATGGCGCGGTGCTGCGCGACGCGGTGCTGGTGCAGGGAACCATCCGCGTGGACCCGGGACCGATCGAGATCGTGGACGCCGCAGGGCAGGTCCTGACCACGGCCGCACTGCCCGACCCCCGGGTGCGTACCCTGATCCTCCCGACCGGCGGGGGCATCCGGGCCACCCGCGACCGGGGCGTGGGACGGGTGGAGGTGCCCTGGCCGGACGGCGCCGCCGGGTTGCGCCTCGGCGCGGTCACCTGGACCCCACGCACCATCCAAACCCGCGCCGGCGACCCGATCCAGGTGCTGTACAGCGGACCGGACGACGAGCGCCTCGACCTGGTGTTCCTGGGCGATGGGTACACCCAGGCGGAGCTGATCCAGTTCGCGGCGGACGTAGACGGGGTGGTGGACCACCTGCTCACTCTCGAGCCCTACGGCCAGTACGCCGCGCTGTTCAACGTGTGGCGAGTGGACACCGCCTCGGCCACGAGCGGGATCGGTTCCGGAGGTGTCGGGGGGTCGACCGCGTACCGCTGCTACTACGACTGTGGGGGCATCGAGCGCCTGGTGTGCTGCGACGACACCCGGGTGATGAACGAAATCGCGGCGTCCGTCCCTGGCGCCGACGGGATCATCGTGCTCGTCAACAGCGACCAGTATGGCGGGTCGGGGGCCTTCAACTACGCGACGTCCTACACCGGCGAATACCGCGACGAGGTCGCCGCCCACGAGTTGGGCCACAGCCTGGTCGGTCTGTGGGACGAGTACTCCTACGAGATGACCGGCTCGGGACAAGGCGCGCCCAACTGCGCCTCCTCCGCGGACGCGACGCCGTGGGAAGAGTGGCGCGGCGACGAAGGGGTCGACGCGTTCCGGGTGTGCTCCTACACCAACCTGTACCGCCCCACCGCGAACGACTGCATGATGCGGACCCTGCAGGACGACTACTGCGCGGTGTGCCGACAGGACGCGGTCCTCGCCATCTACGAGCACCTTCCGGGGCTGATCCTGGGCACCGAACCCGCCGCGGGGAGCGCGGTCACCGCCGCCGCCGGCGAGGAGGTCCCCTTCGTGCTCGACGTCCCGCCCGCTTCGGCTGACGTTCGCTTCGAGTGGGCGGTAAACGGCGAGGTCATCGCCGAGGATGAGCCGGACTTCGTGCTGGACGGCTGCTCGGGGCACAACGGGACGCTCACCCTCACCGTGCGCGACACCACCCCCTGGGTTCGACGGGATGTGTCCCTGGCTCTCCAGGACACCGCTTCCTGGGTGGTGACCACGGAGACCTGCGGGGGTGGGGGCCTGTGCGGCTGCTCGGCAGCGGCCACCCCGGGCGCTCCCTGGCTCCTCGGCGCGCTCGCGCTCCTGCTCCGCCGGAGGCCTCGATAGCGCCGGCATGAAGCTGCTCGCCATCAGCGACCTGCACGTGGACTACGGCTCGAACCGGGACGCCGTCGAGGCGCTCTCCCCCCACCCCGACGATTGGTTGATCATCGCCGGCGACGTCACCGAGTCCGAGGATCTACTCGCCCGCACCCTGCAAATGCTCGGACCCCGGTTCTCGAAGCTGCTGTGGGTGCCCGGCAACCACGAGTTGTGGACCGTGCCCGGGCGCACCAGTCCCCTGCGGGGGACGGCCCTCTATGAGCTCCTGGTCTCGATCTGCCGCGACCACGGTGTCCTCACCCCCGAGGACCCCTACCCGGTGTGGCCTGGAGACGGCCCTCCCACCATCATCGCGCCTGCGTTCGTCGGCTACGACTACTCCTTCGCCCCCAACGGCCTCACCCCCGCCGAGGCGGTGGCCTGGGCACGGGTGGAGCACATCATCGCGATGGACGAGCGGCTGCTGCATCCGGACCCCTACCCCTCACGCGAGGACTGGTGTCACGCCCGGTGCGCGCACACCGAGGAGCGCCTCGCCGCGGTTCCCGAGGGCCACCGCATCGTGCTGATCAACCACTGGCCGCTGCGCCGGGACCTGGTCCGGCTCTTCCGCATCCCGCGCTACGTCCCCTGGTGCGGAACCCGGCGCACCGAGGACTGGCACCTGCGGTTCCCGCTCCACGTGGTGGTGAGCGGCCACCTGCACATGCGTGCCACCGACTGGCGAGACCACGTCCGCTTCGAGGAGGTCGCCCTCGGCTACCCCCGTCACTGGCACAGAAAGAAGGGCGTGGACGGCTACCTCCGCGAGATCCTCCCCGGCCCCGAACACACCCCTCCGAGTGGCTGGGGGGGTCCGGTGTGGCACCGCTGATCTCTCGGTGACACGCGGAACCGCAACCCGGGCTCTCGCACCGGATTGTGGGGCTCCGTGGTGGCAAAGCGAGACAACTTGAAACGACTCCCCGGAGCCTGCGGGGACTCAATGTAGACAGGAGCCCAATCCGAGAAAAGCCCAAATCGGGAGGGAGCGGACCGCCTCCAATAAGATTATAAATCCAATAATAGTTCAAAAAAGCCAACCTGGGAGACGAGCATGATCACCAAGAACACCGCGTTCGAGAGCATCCGGCTCGGGCTCTTTCCCAAGTTGATGAAGCCCGACGGGACTCCAGGGTTGGAGATCGTCCCCGGCGAGCTGCAGATCGGCCTCGTCCTGGTCACGATCGAAGAGGAG
>JAFDJI010000795.1 GCA_019307545.1 Deltaproteobacteria bacterium
GCGATCTGGAAGTCCGGTACGGCGTTCGCGCCACAGACTGGACATTTCACCCGGAATCCCCCCTGCTGGTTGGCGTACAGCGTCATCGTGCCAGGTTCGTCGAGGCGCGTGTTTCGGAAGCCGCCCGGCACGAGCCACCCCGCTGCTTCTGTGGCGCGGCCATCGTCGCCGATGACCCCCTGTGACTGCAGTGCCGCCAACAGGTGGGCGAAGGACGCCCGACCCGGGGGAGCATCGAGGGCCTTGGGCACCAGGGCGAGATCGACGCGGTGTCCGGGGTGGGGCAAGGTCTTTCCTCCGCACGTGCATTGTGGCGGGCCTACGTAGCCACCATGGACCCCCAATTCCCGCCGTTCGAGAGCCTGTCGGACGAGCAGATCGTCGACATTGCGCGCGCAGGCCAGCTGGGCGCCTTCGACGCCTTGGTGCGTCGTCACACCCCACGCATCTACAACCTCGCCATGAGCATGATGCGGAACGAGGCGGATGCCCGCGACGCGATGCAGGATGCCTTCCTCAACGCCTATCGGCGCTTGGATGCCTTCCGCGGCGATGCGGCCTTCGGGTCGTGGTTGTACCGGATCGCCACCAACGCATGCCTGATGCGTATGCGCCAGCGGCGACGGCGGCCGGAGGTTCCCCTACAGCTCGAGCCCCCCGGCTTCGGCGAGGACGGGATGTGGGAGCGCCCGGTGGAGGACCTCGCGCCCCGTGTCGACGAGCTGTTCGAGCAGAAGGAACTCGGGAGGGTCATCCAGGCTGGTATGGACAACCTGCCCGAGAGCTACCAGGCGGTGTTCGTGCTCGCCGACATCGAGTTCAGGAGCATGAAGGAGATTGCGGAAATCCTGGACCTGACCATCCCGAACGTGAAGACGCGGCTCCATCGGGCTCGTCTGAAGCTCCGGGAGTACCTGGCCGACTACCTCGAGGCCCACCCCAAGGCGTTGGTATCATGACCGAAAGTGTCTCGAAGACGTTTGGAGAGCCCCATGCATACCTGTGAAGATATGTACAACAGAGCCTCCGCGTTTCACGATGGGGACCTCCTGCCGCCGGAACGCGAGGCCTACGAGCACCACTTGGAGGTGTGTCCCGATTGCGCGAACTTCTACCACAGCTTCCGGGCGACCATCGACCGCGCCCGGGACGTTCTGAGCGTCGAGCCGCCGCCCGGGTTGGCGGAGGAGTTGGTGCGCTCGGTTCGGGAGAAGCTCGCCAAGGGGGCGTAGGCGGAAAGCCGCTCTTCGGGTGGGGTCTGTTCGGGTCCGTCTGGATCCATCTGCTGTTGCTCGTGGCGGTTCGATGCCAGGAGCTGCCGGCCGACGTGCTGGAACAGGGGGAAATGGTCCTGCGGCCCGTGACGCTGGAGCTGCAGGCCCGCGCCCGGGAGTCGTTGGTGGTCGCGGCGGTCGATGTCGTGGACATGGATCTGGTCGCCACGGAAGGCTCAGGAGAGGGGACTCCGGCGACCGTGGAGGAAGCGCTCGCCCCAGAAGATAGGACGGTATCCGATGCGACCCGGGACCCCACCCTGGATCTCGGCGGGCGAGATGATGCCGCCGGAAGCGCGCTCGTGGCCGACAGGGAGGTGCCCGATGCCCTCGACCCGGTCCCGGCCACGCCGGTTGCCCCAGAGGTCGAGCGGGACGAGCCGGCGCCCGATCCGGAGGAGCCCGAGCCCGAGGATGACGAGGACCCCCACATGTTGCGGTTCGTGCGGGTGGACGAACCGGCAGTCTCCCCGGAGCCCCCAGAGGAGGCCGAGTACATCTCGGCCCGTGACGCCTCTCACGACCACCCTTCTCGGGCGCCCGTGACGGAGCCGGACCCGGGGCCACGCACTCCCCACGAGATTGGCCTTTCCGACTACGCTTCTCGCCCGGCGCTTCTGGTGGTGGAGGGGGACCCGGCAGACCCGACGGGCGAGAAACCGGAGGTCAGCGAGAAGGTGGCGCGGTCCGCCAGCGACGAGAGCGGTGGTGGACGGAAGGCCCACGACCTGGGTGCGGGCGCGCCGGAGCAGGGCGGAGATCGACGCCCAGGTGGTGCGGTGGCGCCTGGCAGTGGTGGCAGCCGGACCTCGGGGACGCCCGCAGGCCAGGTGCCCCGCGTGGCCGGGCCACCCGTGGATGGATTCCAGGAAGGCCCGGAACCGGAAGCGGTGGCGGATGTCGAGGCGCCTGAATGGTGGAGCCCCATGGCCACGCGTAGGGTCACCTCTCCCGCCGCGCCACCTGCCCCGACACCCGTTGTGGCAGTCGCATCTCCCTCGCAGGGTGACGCGGTGGCCTTGGTGCTCAGCCCAGGGGAGTCCTCGGATCGGGGAGGGACCGCGGCGGACGCGGATGAAGCCGCGCTCCCGACCGAGGCCGAGATTCCCAAGGAGGCGACGGGCCGCCAGGCGCGGGCGGGTGCCTCCGATCCGGTAGAAGACCTGCGCGAGGCCCTGGGATGGGGCGGCCGCGATCGCTCGGCCCTGCAGCCGCGTGCAGCCCATGCGGGTGCTCGGAGCTTCGAGGGTGCGGTCCCCACCTCGCCGCAGGCCGTGGTCGACGAGGCGTACGACCTCGACCGGGTCTCCTGGGTGGATGCCGCGGAAACTCCGCTGGGGCGCTACACGGAACG
>JAFDJI010000796.1 GCA_019307545.1 Deltaproteobacteria bacterium
CCGATCCTCGTCGGTACCCTGCGTGTCGGTGTCGGTGTCGGTGTCTGTGTCGGTGTCGGTGTCGGTGTCGGTGTCGGTGTCGACATCCGCGGGACCGGTGTCGTCGTCGGCCCCGGGTCCGCATCCGGCGATGAGCAGCATCCACAACAGGGTGCGCATGGTGCCTCGAAGGGGGGAAGCCCGGAATGTAGCGTAGGGATCGCCTCTTCCGCCACCGGGGCGGGCGTCGCGACGAAGAGCGGGGTAGCTGAACAACGATGCCCACCCGATGGCCCCCCATCCAGCGCGAGGCCGGCACGATCGACGGAGGCCATCCCTTCCGGCTCGTGTCCCGCCACCAGCCCACCGGCGACCAGCCGCAGGCCATCGAACAGCTCGTCGCAGGGGTGCGGCGCAGCGAGCGGCACCAGGTGCTGCTCGGGATCACCGGCTCCGGGAAGACCTTCACCGTCGCGAACGTCATCGCTACGGTGAACCGGCCCACCCTGGTCCTCGCACCGAACAAGACGCTCGCGGCCCAGCTCTATGGAGAGTTCAAGGACCTGTTTCCCGACAACGCGGTGGAGTACTTCGTCAGCTACTACGACTACTACCAGCCGGAAGCATACGTCCCCTCGTCCGACACCTACATCGAGAAAGACTCGCTCATCAACGAGCAGATCGATCGGATGCGGCACGCCGCCACCAAGTCGCTTCTCGAGCGCAACGACGTGGTGATCGTGGCGTCGGTGTCGTGCATCTATGGTCTCGGGAGCTCCGAGGCCTACGAGGGCATGCTGCTGCACCTCGCCGTGGGAAGCGAGGTTCGACGGCAGGCGGTG
This sequence comes from Deltaproteobacteria bacterium, assembly GCA_019307545.1. Taxonomy (GTDB): domain Bacteria; phylum Myxococcota_A; class UBA796; order UBA796; genus JAFDJI01. The sequence continues at coordinate 822 of JAFDJI010000796.1, forward strand.
CTCCGAAAGCTGGTGGAGATCCAGTACGAACGCAACGAGGCCGACTTCCATCGGGGCACCTTCCGCGCGCGCGGGGACGTCATCGACGTGTTCCCGGCCTACGAGGACGCGAGGGCGGTCCGCATCGAGTTGTTCGGCGACGAGGTGGAGTCGATCACCGTGTTCGACCCACTCAGGGGCAACCGGCTGCACGACCTGGAGAAGCTCACCCTGTACCCGGCCTCCCACTACGTGACGCCACAGGAGAAGATCGAGCACGCCCTGGACGCCATTCGGGTGGAGCTCGCACAGCGGCTGGAAGAGCTGACCGGTGACCACAAGCTGTTGGAGGCCCAGCGGCTGGAACAGCGGACCCTGTTCGACCTGGAGATGCTCGAGGAGCTGGGCCGGTGCAAGGGGATCGAGAACTACTCGCGTCACCTGTCCGGTCGGGCCGCCGGGGAGCCGCCGCCCACCCTGATCGAGTACTTCCCCCGGGACTGGCTGCTCATCGTCGACGAGAGCCACGTGGCCATTCCACAGGTGGGCGGGATGTACCGCGGCGATCGCTCGCGGAAGGAGACCCTGGTGGAGCACGGCTTTCGCCTGCCCTCCGCGCTGGACAACCGGCCGCTGAAGTTCGAGGAGTTCCAGGAGATGGTGGCGAACGCCATCCACGTCTCCGCTACCCCCGGGCCCTGGGAGATGGAGCGGGCCGGCCGCCGGGTGGTCGAACAGATCATCCGCCCCACGGGCCTGTTGGACCCGACCATCGAGGTGCGGCCCGCCGCCATCCAGGTGGACGACGCACTGGAGGAGATCCGTCGCCGCGTGCGGGCGGGGACGCGGGTCCTGATCACGGTTCTCACCAAGCGGATGGCCCAGGAACTCACCGACTACTACCGCGAACTGGGGGTGCGGGTGCGCTACCTGCACTCCGACATCGACACCCTCGAGCGCCACGAAATCCTGCGGCAGCTGCGTATGGGTGAGTTCGATGTTCTGGTGGGGATCAACCTCCTCCGCGAGGGGCTGGACCTGCCCGAGGTGTCCCTGGTGTGCATCATGGATGCCGACAAGGAGGGGTTTCTCCGCAACGAGCGGTCCCTCATCCAGACCATCGGCCGCGCGTCGCGCAACGCCGATGGCCATGTCATCCTGTACGCAGCCGACACGACCGAGAGCATGACCCGGGCGGTGAACGAGACCCGACGGCGTCGCGCCCTCCAGGAGCGATACAACGCCGAGCACGGCATCACCCCGCGCACCATCGTCCGCCCCATGGACTCACCCCTCGCGGAGCTGGTGAAGGGCGACTACCTCGATGTGCCTCTCGACAAACCCGCTCGCCCACCTGAGGTCGGGGAGGACGTGGAGCGGGCCGACGTTCCGAAGCTCATCGTGCGCCTTCGCAAGGTGATGAAGCGCCATGCCGCCGCGCTCGAGTTCGAGGAGGCCGCCGAACTCAGGGACCGGATCCGCGCCCTGGAGCAGTGGAGCATGGAAATCTAGCAGGCCAACAGCCTGCTCTGCTCCCTTGGAGTGGAAGCGGGAGGAGCCGTCGGCTGATGCCGACGGCTCCTAGGCCTCTCCCTGCGCCCCCATATGCAGACGCGTGACCACGCTCTGAAGCTGCTTGCGACGGTCGCTACGCGCGATGGCTTCCCAGAGCATCTCGCGAACCCTGGGGTCAGC
>JAFDJI010000167.1 GCA_019307545.1 Deltaproteobacteria bacterium
GCCGCGCCACATGGATTCCAAGAACTACGCAGTGCCGTGGGTCGTCGAGCAGACACACCGGGGAGAGACCCGCCACGACCTGTGGTCCCGCCTGCTGGTGGACCGCATCATCTTCCTGGGCACACCGATCGACGACACCGTCGCCAACCTGATCATCGCCCAGCTCCTCTACCTGGAGAGCCAGGACCCGGAGAAGGACATCTTCCTGTACATCAACTCCCCAGGAGGCTCGATCACCTCGGGGATGGCGATCTACGACACCATGCAGTACATCCGGCCCGAGGTGGCCACCATCTGCATCGGCCAGGCGGGCTCCATGGGTGCGGTGCTCCTCGCCGGTGGGACGATCGGAAAGCGCCGCATCCTCCCCCACTCCCGCGTGCTCATCCACCAGCCCCTCGGCGGCTTCCGCGGACAGGCGACCGACATCGAGATCCACGCCCGTGAAATCCTCCGCTGGAAGCAGACCCTCATCGAGACCCTGGCCAAGCACACCGGCCAGCCAGAGAAACGGGTCGAGAAAGACACCGAGCGCGACAACATCATGACAGCGGCCGAGGCGAAAGAGTACGGTCTGGTAGACGAGGTGATCCAGTCGGACAAGGTCGTCGAGACGGAGCAGTCCTGATCCGCCGGTGCAGACACGGGGGAGGCCTTGCGTAGAAAGGGACACGACGGGAAGGAACTCTGCTGCTCGTTCTGCGGCAAGTCCCAGAAGGAAGTCCGGAAGCTGATCGCGGGGCCTTCGGTGTACATCTGCGACGAGTGCGTCGAGCTGTGCAACGACATCATCACCGAGGAATACGAGCGCGAGGACTTCTACGCCACCCGCGGCCTCGTGCCGAAGCCGAAGGAGATCTACACCTACCTGGCCCAGTACGTGGTGGGGCAACAAAGGGCGAAGAAGACCTTGTCGGTGGGGGTCCACAACCACTACAAGCGCATCGAGGCTCGGGCGGGACACGACGACGTCGAGCTGCAGAAGTCCAACATCCTGCTCGTGGGCCCGACCGGGTCGGGCAAGACCCTGCTGGCCCAGACCCTGGCGAAGTACCTCAACGTCCCCTTCACCATCGCCGACGCCACCAGTCTCACCGAGGCCGGGTACGTCGGAGAGGACGTCGAGAACATCATCCTGTCCCTGTTCCAGGCTGCCGACTACAACGTCGAGCGCACCACCAAGGGCATCATCTACATCGACGAGATCGACAAGATCTCCCGCAAGTCCGAGAACCCCTCCATCACCCGCGACGTTTCCGGGGAGGGCGTCCAGCAGGCGCTCCTCAAGATCATCGAGGGCACGGTGGCCAACGTGCCGCCCAAGGGCGGTCGGAAGCACCCGCAGCAGGACTTCCTCCAGATCGACACCAGCAACATCCTGTTCATCTGCGGGGGGGCCTTCGTCGGTTTGGACCGCATCGTCGAGGCACGCCTCGGCGCGCAACAGATGGGCTTCGGGTCGAAGATGAAGAAGCGGGAGAAGCTCAGCTCCAGCGAGTTGATGGCCCTGGTAGAGGCCGAGGACCTGATGCGGTTCGGGCTCATCCCCGAGTTCGTGGGGCGCGTCCCCGTCGTCGCCTCCCTGGAAGAGCTGGACGAGGAGTCCCTGGTCGAAATCCTGGTGCGACCGAAGAACGCGCTGATCAAGCAGTACCAGAGGCTGTTCGAGATGGAGGACGTGAAGCTGAAGTTCACCGAGGGCAGCCTGCGGCTCATCGCGAAGGAAGCGTTCGCCAGGAAGGCAGGTGCCAGGGGCCTTCGGGGCATCCTCGAGGAGATCATGCTCGACGCGATGTACGACCTTCCATCGCGGAGCAACGTCAAGGAGTGCATCATCAGCGAGGAGGTGGTGGAGCGGAAGCGCGACCCCATCCTGGTTTACGAGAACGAGGCGGAATGGGCCTAGGCCACGAGAGGCGGCCATGATCTTCGGCGACAAGCGCGGGCAGGAAGCAGGGCGCAACTACCCGATGCTTCCCCTTCGCGGCGTGGTGGTGTTCCCACACACCCCCGTCTCGCTGATCGTGGGTCGTTCCCGCTCGGTAGCAGCGGTGGCGGCCGCCAACGAGAAGGGGCGCGAGATCTTCCTCGCCGCGCAGCGGAGCGGGGATCGCACTGCTCCAGAGGCGGACGACATCTACGAGATGGGCACCATTGCCCGCATCTCCCAGGCGCTGCGTCTGCCCGATGGGAACACCAAGATCCTGGTGGAGGGGCTGCGGCGCGCCAGGGTGCAGCGCTACCTCGACAACCCGGCCTACTTCGAAGTGGTTGTCCAGGAGTTCCACCCTCCCACCCAGTACTCCACGGAGGTGATGGCGCTGGTGCGCACGGTGAAGGTCACCTTCGAGCGCTTCGTGAAGCTCAACCGCTCCGTGCCTCCGGAGATGCTCCTCACCGTCAACGCCCTGGAGGACCCGGACCGGCTTGCCGACACCCTGATCGCGCCGTTGAAGTTCAAGATGGAGGAGAAGCAGGAACTCCTGGAGATGGTCGACGTCCGGGTGCGGTTGGAGCGGGTGTACCGAGCACTCCTCAACGAGATCGAGTTCCTGCAGGTCGAGCGCAACGTGAAGAGCCGGGTGAAGAAGGAGCGTGCGACCAGCCAGCGGGAGTACTGGCTGAACGAACAGATGAAGGCCATCCAGAAGGAACTCGGTGAAAAAGAAGGTCGGAGCGACATCGAGGAGCTGGCACGGGCCATCGCCGCCAAGGACCTGCCGCCGCTGGTGCAGGACCGGGCGGAGAAGGAGCTACGAAAGCTCTCCCAGATGAACCTGATGAGCGCCGAGGCCACGGTAGTGCGCAACTACCTGGACTGGGTCATCGTGCTTCCGTGGACAGAGCGGAGCGGCGATGGCCCGACCCTGTCGGAGTCCGCCCAGATCCTGAACGAGGACCACTTCGGGCTGCGCAAGATCAAGGAGCGCATCGTCGAGTACCTGGCCGTGTCGCGGTTGGTGGACCGCATGCGCGGGCCCATCCTCTGCCTGGTCGGTCCCCCCGGCGTGGGAAAGACCTCCCTCGGCCGCTCCATTGCACGTGCGGCGGGCCGTCCCTTCGTGCGTTTCTCTCTGGGCGGTATCCGCGACGAGGCGGAGATCCGGGGCCACCGGCGCACCTACATCGGCGCCATGCCCGGCAAGATCATCCATGCCATGAAGCGTGCCGGCACCGTGGACCCGGTGATGTTGCTGGACGAGGTGGACAAGATGACCGCGGACTTCCGTGGGGATCCCGCCTCCGCCCTGCTCGAGGTGCTCGACCCCGAGCAGAACATGGGCTTCAACGACCACTACATGGACCTGGACTATGACCTGTCCGACGTGACCTTCATCTGCACCGCGAACACCCTGCAGGGCATCCCCCTGCCGCTGCAGGACCGCCTGGAGATCATCCAGCTCTCCGGCTACACCGAGCGCGAGAAGGCCGCTATCGCCCGGCGGTACCTGTTGCCGAAGCAGATCGAGGCCAACGGGATCACCCCCGAGACCTTGGAGGTGACGGGCCACGCGCTCCTCGCCATCATCCGGCAGTACACCAAGGAGTCCGGGGTACGGGAGTTGGAGCGGCAGTTGGCGCGGGTCTGCCGCAAGGTGGCGCGGCGGGTGGTGCGGTTCGGCCCGGAGACCTCCGTTCGGGTCACCAGCCGCAACCTGGAGAAGCTCCTCGGCATCCCCTCGTTCGACTTTGGGAAGCGCGACGACGAGGATGCGGTGGGGGTGGTGAAGGGCCTGGCGGTGTCCCCCTGGGGTGGGGAGCTGTTGAACATCGAGGTGGCGACCATCCCCGGAAAAGGCAGCCTCATCCTCACGGGGAGGCTGGGCGATTGGCTGAAGGAGTCGGCCACGGCCGCCTTCACGTACATCCGCTCCCGGTCCGACGCCTTGCGACTGGAACCCGACTTCCACGACTCCCAGGATTTCCACGTCCACTACCCGGGCAATGCCCTGAAAACTGATGGTCCGAGCGCGGGAATCGCGATGGCGACGGCCCTGGTGAGCGCCCTGACCGGGATCCCGGCTCGGAGCGACACGGCGATGACCGGTGAAATCACCCTCCGCGGGCGAGTGCTCAAGATAGGCGGACTCAAGGAGAAACTGCTTGCTGCGCACCGCGGCGGCATCACCAGGGTGCTGATCCCCGAGGCCAACCGCAGGGAGTTGGAGGAGGTCCCTGCGCACGTAACGGAATCACTTCAAATTATTCCAGTTTCGCACATGGACCGTGTGCTCAAGGAAGCCCTCGCTGGAGAGGCGGCCGCGGAAATCTTCGGTGCCTATGGGCCAGATCAGGAATTTGCTGTAGACTCCCCCCAGGCCGAGAGGCCTTCCGGATCCGGTGTCCATGGGGACTGAGAGAGATTCTCACCCCCCTGAGCCGGCCCGGAACCCACTATCACTCGAAAACATCGGATCCAAGGGGAGAATCAACAATGGCTAATTCCGTGACAAAGGCCGACCTGGTCGCCGCGATCGCCGCCGAAGCGGGACTGAAGAAGGTTGAGGCCGAGCGTGCACTCAAGGCGACGACCGGCGCCATCCAGGGCGCCCTCGTCGACGGCAAGAAGGTAACGCTCGTAGGCTTCGGCACGTTCTCGGTATCGCATCGCGCAGCCCGCATGGGCCGCGATCCGCAGACCAAGCAGCCCATCCACATCCCGGCGAGCAACACCGTGAAGTTCAAGCCGGGCAAGGCGATGAAGGACGCGGTCAACTAGCACTGCTCCTCGCGAGGTCCAGGCCCCGCGGCCCGGGCCTTTCGCCGTTGGCGCCTCGCCTTGACGCGTTCGAGGCGGGGCGCTACATGTTCACCGCTCTGGGGCTGGCCCCTTCGGGCGGATAGCTCAATGGGAGAGCTTCGGCTTTACACGCCGGAGGTTGCAGGTTCGAGTCCTGTTCCGCCCACTCTCCCGGAGGGCTTCTTCTTTGGAACCGAGAGGGCGTGGTACGCCGCGTCGTCATGCGATACTCAGCGCATGAGCAGACCGCTCGTGCGGGAGGTTCTTTGAGTTGGGGTGGTAGTTAAGTTGGTTATAACGCCGGCCTGTCACGCCGGAGGCCGCGGGTTCAAGTCCCGTCCATCCCGCCATTTCGTTAGCCCGCTCGGCTTGATCGAGCGGGCTTTTTCCTTCCCCGACCCGAGCCGGGGAGCCCCGAGGGGCTGAATGCGTCACACCGGCGGCATCCTGGTCCTCCTCGTCGCCGTCCTGGCGGCGGGGGACGCGTGGGGCGCGAAGCCGAGCAAGCGCCTCTCCGACGAGGCCAAGGGCAGGCTGCTCTACGAGCGGCACTGCATCCAGTGCCATGGGCCCGACACTGCGGGCGACGGGCCCGCGACGGAAGCGCTGGTGGTCGAGGTGCCGGACCTGACGGGCCAGGTGGTCCGGGAGGAGCGCGACCAAGACGCCGAGTTGGTCCTGGACGGCCACGGAGGCATGCCGAGCTTCCTCAACAGCTTCGACCTGTACGACGCCCGGCGGATCATGCGGCACATGTATCGCCTCAGCCACCGGAGTCCGGAGGCGGCCGACGCGACCGAGCCGGAGGTCCCGGAGGCCGAAGAGCCGAACACCGATGACGCCCGGGAGTAGCGTGCCGGTGGCGGACGGGGCGACCGAAGCGGCTGGCGCGAGCGACCTGGGGCCGGTGTTCCTCGGGGCGCTGCAGGGACTGACCGAGTTCCTGCCGGTCTCCAGTTCTGGTCACCTGGTTTTGTTCCAGCAGTTCATCGAAGTCCACGGGGACGAGGTGTTGTTCGACGTGGCGCTGCATCTGGGCACCCTGGTCCCGGTGCTGTGGTTCTACCGTCAGAGCCTGTGGGGGGTGCTGCGGGACCCGTTCGTGGGTGAGGGGGCGTTCTGGGATCGGGAGGGGGTGCGGCTGCTGGCGCTGCTGTTGGTGGCGAGTGTGCCGACTGCGATCTTGGGGCTGGCGTTCGAGGACCTGTTCGAGTCGCTGTTCAGCCGGCCGGGGGCGCTGGTGGTGACCTTCGCGATCACCGGGAGCCTGCTGTTCCTCACCAGGGAGACCGGGGAGGGGGAGACCGGGGTGCGCCAGATGAAGTGGTGGCAGGCGGTGGGGATCGGGGTTGCGCAGGGGTTCGCGATTACGCCTGGGATCTCGCGGTCGGGGGCGACGATTGCGGTGGGGTTGTTCTTTGGGTTGAAGCGGGAGGTTGCGGTGCGCTTCTCGTTCTTGTTGAGCGTGCCGGCGATTCTGGGGGCGGCGCTGCTGAAGCTGCGGGAGGTGGAGGGGACGGATCTGCAGGTGGTGCAGTTGGTGGGGGGGACGCTGGCGGCGATGGTGACGGGGTACTTCGCGTTGGTGTTGCTGGTGCGGGTGGTGAAGCAGGGGAAGCTGGCGCACTTTGCGTGGTACTGCTGGTTCGCGGCGATTGTGGCGGGGGTGATCGCGGTGTGGAGGGTGGCGGCGTAGACCAAACGGTCGCGGTCGAAGTCGCGCTCGAGGTCGCGCTCGAGGAAGAGGATGCGGTCGGAAATCGAGGTGCGAGGGTCGCAAATCGAGGTTCGAGGTCGAGGTCGAGGTCGAGGTCGAGCTCGAGGTCGTTATCGGCAGCGCTCCCGGAGAAGATGAAGCGCTGAGCGCGCCTGCGCGCGCTTGACCGGCGTTGTCAGCGCGGTTACGGGCCAGCGACTACAGGGGTGTAGCTCAGCTGGTAGAGCAGCGGATTCCAAATCCGCAGGTCGCGGGTTCGATCCCTGCCGCCCCTGCCACCCTTCCCTGCTCAGAATCGGTCACCCGGCGGTCGGTCCGGTGGTCGGTGCCACCGCTGCGGCTCGGGGACGGCACGGCATCCATTGGAGGGTGCCCTCGGCAGATGCAGCAGCAGCGTCGGCCTACTGCGCCTGGTCCACGAGGAACTGGTCCAGGGTGACGCCGAAGTTGAGCAGATAAGGGCACGTCACGAAGTAGGCCGCAGTGGGCGGACCAGCGAGTACGTGAGCCGCGACCAGGTACAGGCCCGGCTCCTCGTCGTCCCAGATGAGGTCGCTGTCCTGGTCATCGAACCGCACGGTGTAGGGATTGGTGGTGGTGTCCAGCGCGGTGGCGCGGGCGAAGTAGAACTCGTCGTTGCTGCTCACGAAGGTGCCGGAGGTGGACAGGAACGGGCGCGCTCCCACCATCTTGCCGTCCCAATTCTCGGTGAAGTCGTCGACCAGGCCCTCCCAGTCGTCCTCGACGTCGGAATTCACCCCACCGGTCAGGCCGACCCCCCAGTCCACGGTGGCGAGGCTGGTTTCGAGGTTGGAGACCCACAGTGCGGGGTCGAGGAGGCCA
>JAFDJI010000797.1 GCA_019307545.1 Deltaproteobacteria bacterium
CGTTCGCGTCGACGAACCGCGCTTCCGGTACCCGCTCCATGGCGGTGGCGCAGATCTCGATGAGCTCGTCGGGAACGGGTGGGCCGCCCGGTTCCAGGGTGGGGGGCGGGCCGGTGAGGAGCTTGCGGAGGACCGAGCCGGTGTCCTCCCCCTCAAAGGGGGGGTGCCCGGAGAGCACCTGGTACAGGATGGCCCCAAGGGCGTAGACGTCGGAGGCCGGGGACAGGGTTTCGGTTTCCCCGCGGGCCTGCTCCGGAGACATGTACCCCGGGGTCCCCGACACCGTGCCCACGCGGGTCGCCTGGGATGGGTCCAGCGAGCGATCGGTCTGCACCATCTCCATGATCACCAGGACCTCTCCGAAGTCGCCCACCATCACGTTGGAGGGCTTGAGGTCCCGATGCAGCACCCCCCGAGCGTGGGCATAGGCCACCGCCTCGCAGATCCGGTGGAAGGCCTCGACCAGCCGGCGGAACGTCCACCCCGACTCCGCGGGGCGCCACTCGTGGGGCGCGGCCGCAGCGTGTACCTCGGTGATGACCTCGGCCAGGGTGCGGCCCCGAACCTCCTTCATGGTGAAGTACGGCCGCCCGTCCGGCATCCGACCGGACGCGTAGACCGGCACGATCCCGGGGTGCTCGAGCTGTGCGGTCACCTGAGCCTCGGAGATGAAGCGGTCCTCGTGGGAGCGGGTATGTCCGAGCCGTGGGTGCAGTACCTTGAGCGCGATGGTGCGGTTGAGCGCCGGGTCGAGCACCTGCCGGACCTCGCCCATGCCGCCTACACCCAGCAACCCCACGTCCAAATAGCGGGTGGCCGCGAGCACGGTGTGGGAGGTGACCTCCACCAGGGTCGCCAGCACCTGGGAGGCGCTGGGCCGCGCCTCGGGCGTGGCGGCGGTGAGGGCCGCGGTCAGCGCGGCAAGCTGTGCCACCCCCTCGGCGTCGGGGTCGCCCGGGGCGACTTCACCGGGTCGGGGGAGCTGGCCGGTCAGGGCGTGGTGCAACAGCGCACCCAGCCCATACCAGTCACCGGCCGCGGTCGGCTCGGCCCCTGCGGCGCGCTCGGGGGCGGCGTAGGAGACCCAGGGCGACGAGGCGCGGGTGTCGGGGCGCGGACTCCACAGGCCCGGATCGAGGAGCACTGCGCGACCCAGCAGGGTGACGAAGATATTCGAGGGGGCGAGATGTCCATGGACCAGGCCCAGGTCGTGGAGTTGGGCCAGGGCGGCCGCGACCTGCTGGACGGCGACCAGCACGCGGGGCAGGTCTCCCTCGTCGGCGGGCTCCGGGCGCAAGGGGTCGGTGGCGCCATGGAGCATGGCGTGCAGGGGCTGTCCGGCCACCCACGGGGTGGCGACGGTCCAGTGGGCTCCGACCTCGCGGAGCTCCACCGGTGGCGCGACCCCGGCGATCTTCCTCGTCGCCAACCGATCGATGTAGTGCCCGATACGGGCGACGGTCTCCTCGTCGACCTCTTGCAGCACCCTCAGGGCGAGCCGCCGCCCCGTCTCCAGGTCCTCGACCTCGTACAACGGCCCCAGTGGTCCGGTCTCCACCCAGCGAACTGCCTGGAAGCGTTCGGTGTCCACCCCGGGCATTTCGGCCGGGTGTTCTGGCGGACCCGCGATGACGCCGAAGGCGTAGGAGAGCGAGTTCACCCCGGTGGTCAGGGTCTCCAGGGTGCGGCTGCGGACCTGGTCGAGGGTCGCGCGCGCCTCCTCCAGACCGGGGGTGCCGGCCGGGTCTTCCTCCAGCGCCGCGATGAGCATTCGCGCCTCCACCCGGCACCGGGGGCACTGCTCGAGGTGGGCGCGCTCCTCGGAGTCCAGGGTCGCGCCCGGGTCGAGGCGGTGCAGGGGCAGGTGGGCGCTCATGTCACGCTGCTCCGGACGAAAGAGGTGCCGTGACCCAACTCCTCGAGGAGGCGGTTCATCTCGCGGCTGAGTTTGCGTCGGCACCGCTGCAACAGGCCCCTCGCTCCGCTCGCCGAGTCCAGCCCGAGCACCTTGGTGATGCGGTCCTGCGGGAGGTGCTCCACGTAGCGCAGGTGCACGGCCTCCTGCTCCAGGGGCTGGAGGACCAGGGACGCTCGTCGGAGCAGGTCTTCCCGCTCCCGCCTTCGCAGGGCGGAGAGCGCGGACGCCCGGGGGTCGGCGGTCTCGACCACCCCGTCGGCTTCGAGCAGGTTCTCGCCTCGCTTCCGCATCGCGCGGAAGCACAGGTTGCGGGCGATGCCGTACAGCCAGGTCCCGAAGGAGGAGTCGCCGCGGAACTCGGGCAGCTTCACCCAGGCCGTCAACAGGACGTCCTGGGCCAACTCCCGGGCACGCTCTGCGTTGCCGACGAACCGGTAGCAGATGGCGTAGACCCGGTCTTGGTGGGCGGCGAACAGGGCATCGGCCTCTTTGCCGACCCGGGCCGCCTCCGCCGGGGGCAGTCGTCCCGCCATCGCCTCGGTGAGGCGGTGGAGGATGTGGGTTTCCTCCTGGTGGGTGTCGAGCGCCACGCACGCTCCTCGCGGGCAGGGGGGCGATCCTAGCAGGGAGCAGACAGCCGCGGAGATTGACCGCGACACTCACCCAACCTTTGGGTATTTTGCCGGGCTGTCTTCCAAAAAGCGCCCGGAGCACGATGAACCGGCTGAACGTATTCGCCCCCTTCTTCCTCGT
>JAFDJI010000168.1 GCA_019307545.1 Deltaproteobacteria bacterium
CGCCCGAGATCGCGTCGCTCTTGGAGAGATCCCAATCCAGGGCGAGGAGGAGGGCCCGGTCACCCTTGGTGAGGATCTTGGACCTGCCCTCCTTGATCAACCGCTTTCGCTTGTCGACCTTGACCTGCGGCAGGAGCAATGCCATGCGATGTCGCCCTTCCCTTTGCGAGCCTACCGAATCTACACCCCGGCGGGCCTGCGTCTGCTTGCGCTCTGCTTTCTACCCGTTTCGGGCGACGCTTCGCCAACCCATCTCGGCGAATGCTGTGGGGAAGGGCGGGGCCAGGCGCTGGCCTACTCGATAATATACGGTCGCTTGGGGGGAATGATCCTCACCATGACCCGACGGTTCTTGGCCTGCCCGGCCGTGGTGTCGTTGGTGGCGATCGGCTCCCACTCTGCGCGGGACTGGACCGTGAATCGGCTCGGGTCAACGCCGAACTGGGTGCTGAGGGCATGCATGACGGTTTCCGCTCGCGAGTAGGAGAGGACCCAGTTGTCGCTGTACAGCCTGCGGAGGTCGCCGGTCGGCATGCGGTCGTCGGAGTGTCCCTCCACGACTACCTGGTGCTCGGGGTGGAGGTTGAGGGCGGTGGCGAGCAGATCCAGGGACATGAGCGCTTCTTCGCGGAGGTCGGTTCCCCGGGTGAAGAGGTAGTCGGACGGGAGCAGCAGGATCGTGGTGCTGCCGACGCGGCTCACCAACACGTCCGACCCGGAGAAGATCTGGTGGAGGTCCTGGTAGATGGAGTCGGGGTCGGGATCCTCTCCGCAGTGGTCGAGTTGGAACTCGAGGGAGCGAACCCGCTGCTGCAGGGCGACGACCTCGCGTTCGAGCTGGCCGGCCAGGCCGGCACCATCGGGGTAGGAGTGCCGCGGCGGACATCCGGCCAGAAGGAGCACGAACCCGACGAGCCACCGCCCCCTCATGTGACGGTCCTCGCATCGGCGAGGTTCACGCCGCCTGCCGAAGGTCGATCCGTGATGCAGGAGTCGATCACCCAATCTTCAGGGCGGAAGGACTTGGGGGACTGCCGGGCACGACCGGAGCCGCGGACGTCGAGCCATCGCCGGATCCACCGCCGGGAGCTCTCTGGAAATCGCCAACGCCAACCATCTTCCGCGCGCTCCCTCGCCTTCTCCATCCAGGCGAGGTGGATGGGGTGATCGGCCACCGGCTGGCCGCGGTGCGCCCCTTCGCGGAAGATCACCCGACCGCTGGCATCGGTGGTCAGGGGGCCCCTTTCGGGGGGGCGTCCGATGGCGTTGGACCAGTCCAGCATCGCCTGCAGGTCGTCCTCCACCTGGTTGCGGCGGGCGAGCTCGATGAAGCAACGTCCGCAAGCCGCCGCATCGTTGGTGGCGCGGTGCGCCCCGTCGAGCCGCACGTCCAGACGCCGGCACAGGTCCTCGAGCTTGTGGCCACGCTCATTGTGGAAGTGCTTCAGAGAGAGGTCGACGGTATCGATCTCGGCCAGCGGTTCGGGCCAGGTGAGGTCGACCTTGAGGAGCTCCTGGGTGAGAAAGGCGAGGTCGAAGGGGTAGTTGTGGGCGATGGTGACTGCACCGGCAAGCAGGTCGCGCACCTGGGTGGCGATGGCCAGGAACTCCGGCTGGTTCGCCACGTCGGCATCGGTGATGCCGGTGATGCGCGTCACCTTCTTCGGGATGGGAATGCGGGGATTGAGGAGCCACGAGTGCGGCTCTTCCCGGGCGATCGCCCCGTCGGAGTCCAGGTGGAACACCACGGCTGCGACCTCGATGATCCGATCGCCGTTGAAGGGCTCCAGCCCCGTCGTTTCGGTGTCGAAAGCCACGATTGGCAGGTGTTTCCATTTCACGAGATCCAAACTCCTTTGGCAATCCGCGGCGCGCGGCTCGGGACGAATCTAACCTCTGGCCAGCCAGAAACTGTCCGCCGGCGCGATCGTCAGCTCTTTGACTCCATCAACGGCCGGAAGGCTCGGCGAGCGGCCTCCTGGGCTGCGTCGCGGTGGGTGAGCCACTGGGTATGCGCCTCGGGACCGACCTCGTTGGAGATCCCCAGCACTGCCACGAAGGGAACCCCTGCAAAGTGACAGGCGATCGCCACCCCGAAGGCCTCCAAGTGCTCGACCGTGTAGCCATCGGCGATCCGCTCCGCCAGCGTGAGGTCGGTGGTGATGGCCCCCGTGGTGAGGACGTTGTGTTTGGGGATGTCCAGGCGACGCAGCAACCCTTCGTCACAGCGCACCGGGGCGGGAGCCCGGGGAACGTAGCCCAGGCCCATGGCGGCAACCCCGTAGGAGAGGCCAACCTTGGTGGAGGCAATGGCACTGCCGATGGGAGGACCGCCGTCGTAGGCGCCGGCCGTGCCCAACAGGACCACGAAATCCGGCCTGTCCTTGGCGAGGATTGCGGCGGTATGCGCGGCTGCAACCACGGGGCCCACGCCCACGACTTCGCCGTCGAGTTCACCGAGCTCCTCGCGGGCTGCGGCAAGTAGGAGCATGCCTCCTCCACGCCTCGAATACCGCTTTGGTCCGGTGCTGGTCAAGGGCAGGGGTGTTCAGTCACATCCCATCGGGGTCTTCATGTCGAGGGTCCAGCTACTCTGCGCGGTGTCCTGGGGCCAGGTGCGGATCTCGATTCGCTCGGTACAATCGGCGCCGATGTGGTCCGCGACGTCGAGGGAAACCACCGTCGTCAGCAAGGCGCGACAGCGATCTCCGCCATCGTCGTGGTGCAGGTGCAGAACCTGGGTGGTGGGGGTCTCCTCGGAACGAGGATCGGCGCGCAGGGTGAAGTGGTGCTCCTCGCAGCCACCGCCGTGGCGCGCGGACAACGAAAGCGTCGTTCGCGAGAGCGTTGGACCGGCCGTCACCACGTAGTGGACCCCGTACAGCGCCGCGCCGGCAGCCGAAACACGTGGCGCGGACGCGGCGACCTCGGGGGTCGCATCGGCTGCCGTCGTGGGACCGGCTTCTACGGTAGGTGCCGCGGCGGCCTCGGGGGCCGCATCGGCGGGTGCGGCGGCCTCGGGGGCCGCATCGGCGGGTGCGGCGGGAGCCGCATCGGCTGCCGTCGGGGGGGGGACGGCCTCGTCCGTGTTCTGTGGCGGGGTCTTGGGCTGCCCAGGGCATCCCAATGCGAGCAACAACAGCAGCACGATTCCTCCTAGCCCAGGAGCTCGTCGATCTTGTCGAGCACTTGGGTCACGTGACCTTTCACGCGCACGTTGGGCCAGACATGGAGCAACTTTCCATCGGCATCGAACAGGAACGTCGACCGCCGGATGCCCATGTAGGTTCGCCCATAGTTCTTCTTCTCCCCCCACACACCCCAGGGCTCGAGCACGGTCCGCTCCGGGTCGGAGAGCAGAGGCATGGTCAGCTCGTACCTGGAATGGAAGTTCGCCTGGGACTTGACCGAGTCGGCGGAAAGACCGACCACCTGCACGCCACGCTCCTCGAAGGCCTGGCGGTCGTCGCGGAAGGCGCACGCTTCCTTGGTGCATCCGGGGGTGTTCGCCTTCGGATAGAAGAACACCGCCACCGGCTGCCCCTGGAAATCGGACCACCGCACCTCGCGGCCGTCCTGATCGCGCAGGGTGAACTCAGGTGCGGTCGCGCCCGGTTCGAGCATCACTCCTCCTCCCTCTCAGCGCACGGAGAACTGGCTACCGCCGAAGGTGAGCTCCCGACCGTAGACCCCTTCGATGACCTGGCCGTCCCGGTACACAGGGTTGCCCAACACCGCGGTGAGCACGGGCCAACCCGTGAGCATCCATTCGGCGTAGGGACTCCACCCCACCCGGGTCCATACCTTCCCGTTCTCGATGGTACGGGTCTTCCCCATGTCGACCAGGACGACGTCGCCGTCGTACCCCACCTCGAGGCGCCCCTTGCGGGGGATGCGGTGACAATCTGCGGGACCCTGGCACAGCCACCGCACCGCGTCCGACAGGGTGCAGTTGCCCTTGCTCACCTGGTCGAGCATCAGGGGCAGCACCCACTCCACACCTGGCATCCCCGAGGGCGCCTCCTGGTACCCCCGGCTCTTTTCCTCCGTGGTGTGGGGGGCGTGGTCGGTCGCGATGCAGTTCAAGGTGCCGTCCACCAGTCCCTTCCACAAGGCCTTGGCGTGCCGTTGGGTTCGGATGGGCGGGTTGCACTTGGCCCGGTTTCCGAGCCGCTCGTAGGCGTCCGGGGCCCACATGAACAGGTGCTGGGGACAGACCTCGGCGGTGATTCGTTCCCGGGGGGTCGCTCTCAGGAGATCCACCTCCTCCTCGGAGGTCACATGGAGGACGTGGAGCCGGCGCCCGTGCTTGTGCGATAGCTCGACTGCCAGCTTCGTCGCGTGCAGCGCGGTCTCGACGTCCCGGACCTTCGCATGGTCGGCCGGAGCCTCGCTGTCCTGGTAGAGGATCTTCCGCTCCAGGAGACGCTCCTCGTCCTCCGCATGCACGGCGATCAGCTTGTTGGCATCCGCGAAAATCGCCTCCAGCGCGTCGGGCTCTGACACCAACAGGTCCCCGGTGGACGCACCCATGAAGATCTTGATGCCACAGGTGCGCTCCGCCCGATTCAGCTCCTCCAGGTTGTCGCGAGTGGCTCCGATGAAGAAGCCGTAGTGCACGCAGCAGCGCTGTGCGGCGCGTTCCAGCTTGTCGTGGAGCTCGTCCACCGTCGTGGTGGGCGGATCGGTGTTCGGCATGTCCAGGAAAGCGGTGACACCGCCTGCCGCGGCGGCACGAGAGCCGGAGACCAGGTCCTCCTTCTGCGGGTGACCGGGTTCGCGGAAGTGAACCTGCGGGTCGATGACCCCCGGGAGCACCGCGAGCCCCGTGGCTTCGATCTCCTCACCCACGGTGTAGGGAACGCGCGGAGCGATGGTGGTGATGATCCCGTCTTCGATGATCATATCGCCCGATACGACCCGATCGGGAAGTACCATGCGGCCGTTCCGGATGGTGAGACTCCCGGTCATCCACCCTCCCACAGGGCTCCTGTTCTACCATGCGGGTGTCGGGGATATGGCACGCTCGGGTGCGTTGCCATGGGGGCTCGGGAAGGACAACCCCTCGATACTCGCACCTTGAACGAACAACTCGACGACACCTTGAAGCGCGTCTTCGGACATCAGACCTTCCGTCCGGGGCAGCGGGCCGCGATCACCGCCTTGGAGCGCGGGCGCGATGTACAGGTCCTCCTGCCCACCGGGGGCGGCAAATCGCTGTGCTACCAGCTTCCGGCCATCCGGCACGTCGAGGCCACGGGCGGGGTGACCCTGGTGGTCTCGCCCCTCATCGCGCTCATGGAGGACCAGGTCGGCGCGCTTCGGGCGCGGGGCGTTCCGGCGGTCGCGCTGCACTCCGGGTTGGCGCACGACGAGCGCGCCGCGGCCATGCGGGAGGTCCAGGAGCGCGGGGGGTTGCTGTACGTGAGTCCCGAGCGGGTGCGAGTGGCGCGTTTCCGTCGCTGGTTGGGCGCGCTGCCGGTGGGCGCGGCGGCGGTCGACGAGGCCCACTGCATCAGCGAGTGGGGACACGATTTCCGGAAGGACTACCTGAGCCTGGGGGTGCTCAAGGCAGAGTTGGGCGTCCCGCTGATCGCGCTCACCGCGACGGCCACCGCTCGGGTCATGGACGAGATCCGGGAGTCCCTGGGCCTGCTGTCCCCCCTGGTAGTGCAGGGGGACTTCCGGCGCCCGAACCTGGCCCTGTCGGTGGAGCTGCTCCAGGGCGACCTGGCACGGGCGGACAGGGTGGCCACCCTGGTGCGGACCGTGGTCGACCAAAAAGCTGGACGCGCCGTCGTCTACGCGGCGACCCGCAAGCGGGTGAAGTCCCTGTGCGCATTCCTGCGAAAGCAGGGGCTCCCGGCCGGCTACTACCACGCCGGAAGGAGTGACGGGGCGCGGAGCAACGCCCAGGAGGCCTACCAAGGGGGCCGACGCCCGGTGCTGGTCGCCACCACGGCCTTCGGCATGGGAGTCGACCATCCGGATGTCCGCCTCGTGGTCCACGCCGAGGCACCGGGGACCCTGGAGACCTACTACCAGCAGGCCGGACGGGCGGGGCGGGATGGGCTTCCGGCGCGGTGCGTGCTGCTCTACTCCACGAAAGACGCCGGCACCCACGCACGGATCCGGGGGGACTCCGTCCACCCCGGCCGGGTCGAAGGGTGGGGAGCGCTGCAGGACTACGTGTATGGCACGGGTTGTCGTCAGCGAGCGCTCGTGCGCCACTTCACCGGGGTGGACGGACCCGCCTGCGGCCTCTGCGATGCGTGCCTGGACCCCGCAGCCGTTCACGCATCGGTGACTGCTTCTCGGCAGGCCCTCGCGGAACGCGGGCGGACGCGGGAAGCCAAGCGCCGGCGCGAGGAGGCAATCAACCTCTCTACTGCCCAGGACGACCTTGTCGTCGCCTTTGTGGATCACCTGCGCCGTCCGGTGAGCAAGCGGATGGTGGCGCTGGGTCTCAAGGGAAGCCAATCTCGAGCAGCGCGACGCAAGAAGCTGTCCGAGAACCCCCAGTTCGGAGCCCTGAAGGACCTCCCCGAGCGGGCCCTGATCCTGGCGGTGGAGCGACTTCTCACCGAAGACCGCCTCGCGCCTCGCGGCAAGAAATACCCGACGGTGTGGATCCCCAACAAACGCGTGCGGCAGGCCGCGGGCACGTCCCCATCGCGCCCGCGGGGGTTCCGGCCGTCGAACCCGCTCGAGGCCTCGCTGAAGCGGTTTCGCCGCGCCGAGGCACGCCGGCGGCGGTGGAAGGCCTACCAGGTGTTCCCGAACGCGACGTTGGTGGCCATCGCCAACGCCCAACCCCGGACCCTGGAGGAACTTGGCGTGGTTCGGGGGATGGGTCCGCGGCGGTTGGCCCGCTTCGGGCCCCGGTTGCTCGAGTTGGTGGGCGCCGCAAGCACCACCTGATCGGCTACCGCCGGAAGGCGCCTCCGTGGGTGTCGACGGCGGCGCCAGCCATGCGCAGGGCGTCCTCGCTCTCCCTGGTCCGCGTCTCGAAGTCCGCGAGTTGCCTGTTCGTTGTGGCGATCTGCTCCGCCATCCCGCGCAGGAGGGCGCGCCGGAACGTCGACCCCGCGAGGTGGGGCTCGTTGACGAGATGGTCCCACCCCTTGCGGTCGAGGACCATGACGCCCACCTTGGTCTTCGCCACACAGGTCGCCATGCGGGGTCGGTCCTGGGCGAGGGAGAGCATCCCGAATACCGCGCCCTGCTCGAGTACCGCCAGGAGATGTACCCGTCCTTCACGGGTGGAGACGACCACGTCG
>JAFDJI010000169.1 GCA_019307545.1 Deltaproteobacteria bacterium
GGGAAGGGCTCGCTGCGGATCCGGACCTCGGTCCGTCCCACGGTGTCGTCGAGAGCGCCGGCCAAGGCCGGGAGGGGAACCAAGAGAAGGAGTAGCAGCAGTTGGATCATGGGCAGCGTGCCCCGATCGACACCTGGATGGGTGGTGGGTGTGCGTCGAGGGTGGTCAAAGGGTGTCATGGGTGCGGCGGCAACACAGGGGACCGAGCGCTTTTTGCTGTTTCCTGGGCAACTGAGTATTTTTACTCACTACTTTGAGTAAAATGTCGACATGGCCACATACACCCGACCCTTGCTTGGCACGTTGGTGGAGCGCCTCCGCGAGTCGCGCCAAACTATCCAGGTCCTCGCGGGCCCGAGACAGGTCGGGAAGACCACGCTCGCCCAGCAGGCTGTGCAGCGGCTCGCCATGCCTGCTCACTATGCCTCTGCGGATGGGCCGACGCTCCGAGACGCGAGCTGGATCGCCCAGCAGTGGGACGCAGCGCGCTTTCGTGCACGTGGCGGAGCCGCCGATGGGCTCCTCGTTCTGGACGAGATCCAGAAGGTGACGGGGTGGGCGGAGTCGGTCAAGGCGGAGTGGGATCGAGACACCAGGGAGGGCTTTGGGCTGCGGGTGCTGCTCCTCGGGTCGGCTCCCTTGTTGGTCCAGCAGGGCCTCACCGAAAGCCTCGCGGGTCGTTTCGAGTTGATCCGCATCCCCCATTGGTCGTGGACCGAGATGCGGGATGCGTTCGGCTGGGAGCTCGACCAATACGTGTTCTTTGGGGGCTACCCGGGATCGGCACCGCTGGTTGGAGATGAAGAGCGTTGGGGGTCGTACATACGCGATGCGTTGATCGAGACCAGCGTGTCGAGGGACATCCTCCTGATGACTCGAGTGGACAAGCCGGCCCTGCTTCGCAGGCTCATGGAGCTGTCCTGCGCGTACTCCGGACAAGTGCTCTCCTACAACAAGATGCTCGGACAGCTCCAGGACGCGGGCAACACCGTGACGCTGGCGCACTACCTCGACCTGCTGGCGGGGGCGGGAATGGTGGTGGGATTGCAGAAATACGCCGGGCAGCGGGTCCGCCGACGTGCGTCGAGTCCCAAACTCCAGGTGCTGAATGTGGCCCTCGTGAGCGCCCTGGCAAGGCGCTCCTTCGCAGACGTGCGCCTCGACCCACCAGCTTGGGGCCGCCTGGTGGAATCGACCGTCGGGGCCCACCTGCTCAACACGACCATGCGGACACCCATCGAGGTCTACTACTGGAGAGAGCGGAACAGGGAGATCGACTTCGTACTTCGGCTGAGCGACCGCCTGGTAGCCATCGAGGTGAAGAGTGGCCGCCCGCCCGCCCATCTGCCAGGCATGTCGGCCTTTGTCCGGAGCTTCTCGCCCGAGGTCCGTCTCCTGGTTGGGGCCGACGGTCTTCCGCTGGGTGAGTTCCTCGCCCAGCCAGCCAACGCCTGGTTCGCGGGCGAGTAGGTCCGACCCTTCGGTCGAAGGCACCCTCGGTCGCGCGCTGGAGAGGTCGGGACGATGGCGCGCCGCCACGCCGCCGCGGGTGCGAACACCCCGTGGTAGTGGACCCGGTGCGTGCGCGGCGAGGGGACCAGAGCGGCCAGCCTCTCGATCAGTTCCAGCGGCGACAGCAGCAGTCCGGGTCGCCAATCGGCATGGACGTCATGGCCACAGGCTTCTCAGATCTCGGTAGACTACAGGCCCTGCGTCCTCCTCTCGAGGTCTCCCAAGACATGCAAATCCCCACCCGAACCACATGGCTTGCGCTCACCCTGCTCCTCTGCGGCTGCGGGAACGAAACGCCAGATCAAGACCCGCTCCCCGTCGACACCGAAGACTGTGCAGGAGTGCCTGGGGGGCTGGCCACCGTCGACAACTGCGGCACTTGCGACGATGACCCAGACAACGACTGCGTCCAAGATTGCGCGGGGGTCTGGGGAGGGGACTCCGCTGTCGACTCCTGCGGCACTTGCGACAGCGATCCCTCAAACGACTGCGATCCAAGCCCGGCCCAGTGGACCCCGCTGCCCGTCGTCGGTGAGCTGGAGCCCGACGGCCTGAGCTGCGCACAGGAGGACTGGACCCAGAAGTATATGCGCTACCGCCTTCGCCTTCGGGGAGATGGAACCGCGGCCTACCCCGGGTTTCTGTCGGTGGGCTCCGACGCCGGAGAGAGCCTGCCCGCAGGCCTCCGAATGCCCCACGAGAGGTGCCACGGCCATTGGGCCCTGGGGGCCTGCGACCCTGACGATCTCATAGACGCCCACGGGATGGTCAAGTGGGGAGATGGAACCATCTGGCTCGCCGAGTACATCCAACTGCTCGCTTCGGAGTGGGTGGTGTTCACCGATATGGGCCTCGATACCACACAGACCGAATGGGATCTTCACGCAGCCCTCATGGCCTTCAACCGTCTCGACGATGGTGGAGAGACGGTCCTGGGATACCCCGCCGAGCGCAATGGTTTCTACCTTCGCGACGACGTCCCCGCGAGCTTCATCTTCGACGCGACCGGAGCGTATCGATTCCCCCGCAACGGCACCGACCCCAGTGGCAACTCGGTAACCGGCTACGAGTGTGTCTCATCGGCCAGCTCTTGCGAGACTCCCCACACCGACGACGGGGCGTTCACGAGCCAGGACCAGACTGTCGCCCTGGTTCACGCCATGGCCCTCATCGACGCCATCATCCCCGACTCGTTGGTGATCGACGGAATGCCCATCCGCCACACGGCACGGGAGATGGTGGATCGGATGGTCTACAACCTCAAAGAGGACAACTGGAAGATCATGGACCCGGCGGGGAATGTGCCCCCCGCAGAGTGGGGAGGCGACGCGGTCGGCATGTCCTATCCTCTCGCTGAAGCCGCCAAACGGATCTGCGGAGACGACTTTCGGGACTTCGGGTTGTTGGAGGGCTACCACAACGTTCGCAGCCGAACCCTTGGGCTGGGGGCCTGGGAAGCCCTGGACACTGGCTGGCTGCTCACCTTCGGATACAACCGCACCATGGGTCTGCGCAGCTCGGCCTCCTCCCAACTCTGGGATGTCACCAAGACGACCGAGCGGGCGACCTACGACGGCAAGGACTACTTCGCCCTCAGCTATTCCATCATCCACAACGAGCCTGCGCCCTACCCGTTCAGCCCCTGGCGTGTCGAGGCCATGCTCGACGCTGCCCCTTGCGAAGGGCCCTGCCGCGGATACGCCCACTGCGAAGACGCGCCAGGGTGGCGTGGCAACAACCGGAACACTGCGCCCGACAACCGCTCTGGAAATATCCACTATCCGGTCGGGGAGTTCAACGGCATGGACTACATGCTGCTCCACAACCTCTACTACCTGTATCGCCAGGGGGACCTCGGGCGGAGGATCGAGGGGCCGGTCCCTGCAAACTGCGACCACTTCCGGTCCCTTGACGATCTGCGCAACAATGGCGTCCCTGGGGACACCTACAATCCGATCGACGTCTGCGTCGCCTTGGACGCTGACAAGCGCTTCTGCGGGCGTACCTTTGGTGATTGGCTCACGGCGACCGAGGCGGGAGAGGCCACCATCGTCACGGGGGGCTATCGCTGGGAGTGCGTGGGCAATGGGGACTGCACCATCACCCTCACCTCCGGGGGAGCGACCTATGCGGACTCCCTTGACGAGTTGTTCCTTGGAACCGACGGGGACGATGTCCTGGACGGAGGAGATGGGAACGACTGCATCTATGGCTTTGCTGGAGATGACGTCATCGCGGGCGAGCGGGGCTACGACGAGCTCCACGGGGGGCCAGGAGATGACGAGCTCTATGGGGAGACTTCGGCGTTCTTGGAGTTCGGCGAGGGAGACGCGCTGTATGGAGACGAGGGCCATGACCTCCTCATGGGGGGCCCTGCGCGGGACGGCCTCTATGGTGGTGAAGGGAACGACTACCTGGACGGCGGGGCCATGTCCGATGTCATGGAGGGGGGCCCGGGAGACGACGAGCTTAGGGGAGATATCGGTGACGACTTCCTCGCGGGGGACCAGGGAGACGACCTCATGTTGGGCGGGCTGGGAGACGATGCTCTGATGGGGGGCGAGGGGAACGACCGCATCAAGGGCCAAGGGGGAGCCGACCGCATCCTGGGTGAGGAAGGTGCCGACTTCATCCTCGGGGGTGATGGGGACGACTCCATCGCTGCAGGGGATGGGGACGGGGTCATCGACCGGTCTTGCGGCGGCGACGGTAGCGACGTCATCTGGGGCGGCTGGGAAGGGGATGAGTGCCGGGGCCACGATGAGGATGGAAACATCGACTCCGATGGGGATGAGGTCCACTGCAGCCACGACGACATCACCCGGGAGCAGTGTAGCGACGCCGCCTTCGATGCCTGGGCCCCCTAGCTGCCGTCGCCACGGACGACCGGTGCTCAAGGCTGTCATGGAAGCCGAGTCAGCGCGGCTACTCGATGTAGACCACGGTGCTGCCGACCCGCTCGACGATCAGCTCCCAGCGCTGGGTCGTGATGGCCGCCCGAACCGAGAGCAGGAACCAGCTTCCGTCGCTGTCGCTGACCCAGCCGAAGCCGCTGGCTTCTACACCATCCTCCAGGGAGGCCACGGTCATCTCCGTCACCTCCACCGCGTGGCGCCACCGCACCTCTGCCGCCTGCAGAGCGCGTAGATCCGGCGTGAGGATTCCACCGGTGTAGCCCCCGTACTGGAGCTGGAGGAGCAGCGTGAGGAAGGTAGCGGCGCGGTCGGTGGCCGGCTCCGACGTGTCGTCGAGGAACGCCTGCCGGAGCGCAGGAAGCACGTCGACGCACTCCTCGGCGACGATGGCCTCACGCTCGGCACGGACGCGCTCGAAGGCCCCCATGGGATCGCCCCGATCCTCCAACAGCCCCGCCCGACGCTCCGCCGCCCGGAGCGAGCATGCGAAGAGACCATCCACGCTGGTCCGATAGCCCTTGTCGTCCAGGTACCTGGAGCCAACGGAAGGGTCGACGAAGCGGACATCGTCACCTTGTACCCACAGCCACGTCTGGGGCAGGAACTCGTGCCCGCCGTCGTAGGAGCCTGCTCCGTGGACCAGGCGCACCCCGGGGAGCCGGGACAGGCCCGCCTCCCGCAGCACCACCCCCGCCTCTCCCGTCCGAAAAGCCTCGTCGAGATCGTCGAAGCCCCGGTCGTTCGCCAGGATCCACGCTTCGTAGGCCTTCTCCAGCGACACGTCCTTCATGGGGGCCTCCACCGCATGGTCGGGCGCTCCGGCCTTGCATACGGCCAGGGTCAAGAGCAGCGACAGGGACGACAGGTGCATGACGACCTTCCGGCGAGCGCCACTGTAGCTTGGTCCCACACATGGCCGCATCCGCCGACAGCGCTTGCGAGGTGGCGGAGCAAGTCAGCGTCCTGCGGGGGAGGTCAAAGGGTGTCATGGGTGCGGCGGTAATACACCGAACGCACGCCTTCCCAAGGCACAAGGGGCGCCTCCGGAGGCACCGCCTCGTGACACCCGACCACCAGGGCGCCGCCCGCGACGAGCGCGCCTGCGATTCTCGCCGCGACCGCCCGCTGCAGCACGGGTGTGAAGTAGGTGAAGGCCAGGTTCCTGCACAGCACCAGGTCGAAGGGACCGGCGGGCACCTGATAGCGGACGTCTTGCTCCAGGAACCGAACGCCCACCCGGAACGCCTCCCGCAGCGCCCACTTCCCCCCGAGGGCCTCGAAGGCGCGGACTCGCCACCCCTCCGGGAGCGCCCGCAGGCTCCCCACCTGGTAGCGGCCATCACGAGCCCGTTCGAGCATGCAGGGGTCCACATCGGTGGCGGTGATCGCGATCGGGAGCGGGTCGGTGAGGAGGAAGGCCCCGACCAGTGCCACGCTGTACGGCTCCTCCCCAGATGCGCATCCCGCGGACCACACCCGGAGCCGCTCGTCGCCCCGCTCCCGGGCTGCGGCGTCGAGTGCGGGCAGGACGGTGTCGGCGAGGTCCTCCCACACCTTCCGGTCCCGCCAGAACCGGGAGATGGTGATGCGGCACATCCGGTCGAGGACCCCCCACTCCTCGGAGTCCACTTCCAGGCGACGCCGATACTCTTCCAATCGAGACAGGCCAAGCGCGCCCATGCGCCGTTTCACCCGCTTGCGCACCTGGCCCCGGACCTTGCGGAACCCAGACCACTTCATCTCCATCCGGGGCAGGGCCCACTGCAGGAAGGACACCCACTCCGGGTCGGTCATCGGGAGCGGGCGTTCACCATGACCGGTACACCGCCCACGCCGGTCACCTGCACGGCGAACGAGGCGCCGGCGAGGGTGTAGCTCCCGGCGGGCAGGTACCCCCGGAACTCGCCGGTGTCGCGGACGCGTTCCTGTGCGTACCCAATGGCGTTGGCCTGCTGCGGGTTGAAGGGCATCTCCTCGATGCGCAGGTCGGCGCCGCGGTCGGCGGTGAGGTGGACCTCGGCGAAGTGGGTGTCGATGGACCACAGGGTCTCGATGACCCCCCGTTCCACCTCGACGTCCTTGGCCGCCATCAGCCGCTCCCGGGCGGAGCCGACGTCGCCGATGGCGAGGGCCGCGCTGGCACCGGCCATGTGGTCACCGAAGGCGAGCGCGGCGCCGGTGGCCATGGCCTGCACGTAGGCGTGGTCGACCCCCATCCAGTGGCTGCGCTTGGCCAGGCTCCGGATCTCCGACGAGAGGCGGTGGTACTCGGCCTGGGAGAAGTCCGGCTCCCCGGCCGTGGCCCGCAACGGAGCGGCGAGGCAGGTGAAGAGCAGTAGAAGGGACGTCCTCGGTCTCACAACAAGACCCTATCCGAAAACGAATCCAATCCGCGCGGGCATGGAGTCACGTTTCGTTTACGTAGAGAGAAGCGCCTCGCCACGGGCCTGTGGGTGTGGGCGACCTCTGGAGGAGGAATCAATGGAAGAACCCACCATTGAACTGAGCGAGCTTCCACGGCTCTGGTCGGACGCGTTCACCCGCGAGGACGACGGGAACGATCGGGAGTTTTATCGCGACGGGCGGTCCAGCCCACCACTGGACTCGGTCGCTCTGGGCACGGTCGAAGGGCTGATCGGTTCCCTCTGCGCCGGGGACGAACCCGAGATCCTCGACCTGATGGCGGGGAGCGACTCCCACCTTCCGGCGAGCCTGCGCCCGGGCCGGCTCGTGGGGCTGGGCCTGGACGGCCGGGCCATGGAGGCCAATGGGGCCCTCGACCAGTCCATCCTCCACGACCTCAACGAAGACCCGAACCTTCCCTTCGCGGACGCATCCTTCGACGTGGTG
>JAFDJI010000798.1 GCA_019307545.1 Deltaproteobacteria bacterium
GCCATCGCCGGCCGCCCCATCGCGTTGCTCGTGGGTGACCTGTGCGACCGCACGTTCCTCGATGCCGTGTTCGAGGATGCTCCGGTGGATGCGGTCTTGCACTGCGCCGCGTTCAAGTCGGTCGCCGAGTCGGTCGCCCACCCCGAGCGCTACGAGCGAAACAACGTGGAGGCTACTCGCACCCTGGTCGATGCGATGGAGGCGGCTGGGGTTCGCCGGATGGTGTTCTCGTCCACGGGTAGCGTCTACGGCCAGCCGGACTGCCCCACCATCACCGAGGCGTCTACGCTCCAGCCGATGAGCCCCTATGCGGCGAGCAAGGTGGAATGTGAGCGGATATTGAGCGCGTTGGCGTCCGACCTGAACTGGGGCGTCGTGAACCTGCGGTTCTTCAACGTGTGGGGAGCCCATCGCTCCGGCCAACTCGGCGAGTTCGCGGAGAAGTCCACCAACCTGATGCCCATCCTCCTCACCGGGCTTCGCGACCCCCATCCACAGGTCACTGTGTTCGGTAGCGACTACCCGACCCCGGACGGCACCTGTGTCCGCGACTACGTGCACGTGTGCGATGTGGCCCAAGCCAACGTGATGGCCCTGGACCGCACGGTCGAACCGCGGCTGTGGACGTGGAATGTTGGGACGGGACGCGGTGCGAGCGTGCTCGAGGTGGTCCAGGCGGTCCAGCGTGCCTCGGGGAAGGCGATCGAGGCGGTGGCGGGCGATCGGCGGGCGGGCGACCCGGCCGCCGTCGTCGCGGACGTGGCCCGCGCCCACCGGGATCTGTGTTTCGACAGCCGATACGACCTGGACGACATGGTGCGGACAGCGCTGCGGTGGCTGGAGCGGTAGGCTTCCCAAGGGCTCCCAGCCCGATCCGGTGGCGGGTAGGGCTACCGCAGGTAGTACTCCATCGTGTCCACGCCGTAGTGGGGGGAGCCATTCTCGGACTGCAGGGGAGTGGAACCAGTGCAGACGTCGTTCCGGGCGTTGCCAAACAGGTCCGCGCTGCTGGTGTAGTTGGCCATCGGATGGGGCTCGTCCGACCAGTACACAGCCTGGAGCGTGGGGCAGGTGCGGCAGCAGGCGCCGTAGAACCACGCCACGCCGTTGCGGATGGTGCCGCAATCCGTCGGACCGCTGTCGATGGTGCTCAGCTCGGTGTTGTCGAAGAGTTTGACGGTGGATGTCACCCCCGTCAGCGTGGCCGTCGTCGAGGTGACTTCCACCACGCCATCGGTGGCCTTGTAGTACAGCGGATCGCATGCACCTTCGTCGGTTGTTCGCACCGCGTGCACCAACAGGTGGTCGAACTCCTGGTTGATGAAGGGCCACAGCGCCCCAGCCATCCGGTAGGCAAATCCCACGTTCGGGTCGCCGACGGTCTGGTCGTGCCACGCAGCGTAGCCCGTGTAGAGCTGTTGCGACTCGGTCCAGTCCCAGACGGTTCGCTGTACCAGGGTCCATCCACCGCCGTCGGTGGTCATGTCGCAGTAGACGACGGCCGGATCCGTCGGCCCCTGTGGACCGTCGAGGTCGACCTGGTAGGCACCGTCTCCCGCGTTCGGCTCCCCGTTCTCGAGCAGGTCGAGGCAGGAGGTGCACAAGGGGGGTGCCTGGTCGTCGCAGTTGCGATCGAGCGCTCCACACGGCTCGTCAGCCGCCGGGTTCACCTGGTCGTTGGTGTCGTCGCAGTCGTCCGCGTTGAGCACATGACCCGCGGGCGGAGCGCAGGCGACCGTCTCTTCGTCGGGGTCTCCGAAGCCGTCGCCGTCGTCATCGAGGTACCAGGTCAGGAACTGGACATCCTCGTCGATCGCCCCGTCACAATCGTTGTCGGCGTCGTCGCAGAGCTCCGCGGCACCTGGGTAGGTCAGGGCGCTCTCATCGTCGCAGTCGTCGGCGTTCGCGGCGTATCCGGTGGGAAGTGCGCAGGCTTCGACCTCGTCACCCTCGACGCCGAAGCCGTCGCCGTCCTCGTCGAGATAGAACGTGGTCTCGACGCCCTCGTCGATCTCGTCATTGCAGTCGTTGTCCTTTCCGTCGCAGACCTCGGCGTTCCCGGGGAATACGTCCGGATCGTAGTTGTCGCAGTCTTCGGAGGGGCCGAAGCCGTCCTCGTCGAAGTCGTCGAGGCGACAACCCGTGGCGGCCAGGAGGATAAGCAGGATTGCTACGCGCATTTGGAAGTCTCCGGAGAGTCAGCGAGCGGCATTATAGCCGCGCTTGCCTACGATGTGCCGCGATGTCGATGACGCGGTAAGGGCCACAAGGACACGGAAAGGACCCATGCGGCACGACCAGTTGCCGAACTTCATCATCATCGGGGCTGCCAAGGGGGGCACCACATCCCTCCATGCCTATCTCGTCCAGCACCCCCAGATCTTCATGACGTCGATCAAGGAGACGAACTTCTTCTGCAAGGACAGCGAGTTCGAAAGGGGTTTGTACTGGTATCTGGATTTCCATTTCCGTGGAGCCGAGGCCT
>JAFDJI010000799.1 GCA_019307545.1 Deltaproteobacteria bacterium
GGGGCGATGACGCGGCTCAGGGGTCCTTCTCCATGCGCTCCAGGGCGTCCACGGCGGCCATTCGCATCGCCTCGCGCTTGGAGCCGCCTGCGCCCCGACCGAGTACCTTGCCCTCCACGCGGGCCTCCACCTCGAAGGTCGGCTCGTGGGGCGGACCGCCGGTGCTCACCCCCCCGTAGGTGGGGGTCTGCTGGTGCTGGCGCTGGGTCTCCTCCTGGAGCCGGCTGCGCGGGTCCTTCCAGGCCGAAGCCCCTTCGGCCTTCGCCACCTGGTCCAGGGTGTCGAGCCGGCTCTCCATCAGGCGGGACACCACGGCGAAGCACGGCTCGAACCCGGCGTCCAGGTACAGCGCGCCCAACACCGCCTCGCTGGCGTTCTCGAGCAGGGTCGGCTTGGTCCGCCCGCCGCTCTGCGCCTCCCCGCGCCCCAGGCGGAGCGAGGGTCCCAACTCCAACTCCGCCCCCAGCCCGGCGAGGCTCTCGGCGTTCACCAGGCGGGCGCGGAACTGGGACATCTCGCCCTCGGTGGCGTCCGGGAACCGTCGGAACAGCGAGATCGTCATGCACGCCTGGAGGATGGCGTCGCCGAGGAACTCCAAACGCTCGTTGGACTCGGCGTCGTGCTCGTTGGCGTAGGAGGTGTGGGTGATCGCGCAGAGGAGCAGATCCCGGTCGGCAAACCGGTGTCCGAGACGCTCCTCCAGTGTTTCGAGGGCGATGTCGTTCATGGGCGCGCCTCCCTTTCGGGGGTCGGGGTGTGGGCCACCGCCTCGGTGATCCACCCACCACCCAGGACCCGTTCCCCATCGTAGAACACCACGGCCTGGCCAGGTGCTACGGCCCACGCCGGCTCCAGGAAGGTCACTTCCGCCCGCTCCCCGGAGCCGACGCGGCAGGGAAGGAGGGTGCCCTGGTGGCGGATGCGGGCGTGGACGACCTGGCTCGGGTCGGGTCGGTCGAACCAGTTGCAGCCCGTGGCCATCAGCCCCTGGTGGGTGGCCCGGGCCGGGTCGGTGGAGACCACCACCCGCTGCGTCCGCGGCTCGACGCGCACCACGTAGGCCGGGACACCCAGGGCGACGCCCAGGCCGCGACGCTGGCCCACCGTGAACCGGAAGTACCCGTCGTGGCGGCCCAGCACGACCCCCGCCTCGTCCACGATCTCGCCACTGCCATCCACCTCGGGAAGAGCGGAGCGGATGAACCGGACGTGGTCGTCGTCGGGGATGAAGCAGAGTTCCTGGCTCTCTGGCTTGTCCGCGGTGAGGAGGTTCAGGTGCGCGGCGTGTGTGCGTACCTCGGCCTTGGAGAGCGCGCCCAGGGGGAACAGGGTGCGCTGCAGCGCCTCGGTGCGGATGGGGAACAGGAAGTAGGACTGGTCCTTGGCGGGATCCGCGGCGGCGAGCAGGGAAGGCCCAGGTCCGATGCGGGCGTAGTGGCCGGTGGCGAGGTGGCTGGCGCCCAGCGCGAGGGCGCGGCCCAGGAGGACCTGGAACTTGAGGACCCCGTTGCACCGGATGCAGGGGCTGGGGGTGAGTCCGGCGAGGTAGGCGTGTACCAGGTCGTCCACCACGGTCTTCTGGAAGGCTTCCCGCAGGTTGGCCACGTAGAACGGGATCCCCAGGTGATCGGCCACCCGCCGTGCGTCGAGCGCGTCGTCCAACCCGCAACAGGAACGGGCGCTTGTCACCGTTGGCCCGTCGTACAGCTTCATGTGCACCCCGATCACCTCGTGACCCTGCTCCAACAGCAGGGCCGCGGCGACCGAGGAGTCCACTCCGCCGGACATGGCGACGACGACCTTCACCGCACCTCCTTCCGCGGGTCCTATTGGCGCCGGGCACCCCATGCCAATAGGTCTTCGCACCACCCGGCGGTTTCCCGCATGCCCCTTCCCGTGGTCGCCATCGTCGGCCGTCCCAATGTCGGCAAGTCGACACTGTTCAACCGCCTCATCGGCTTCAAGAAGGCCACGGTGGACGACCGACCCGGCGTGACCCGGGACCGCCTGTACGAGGAGGCGGAGATCCTGGGCCACCGGTTCATGGTGATGGACACCGGGGGACTGGAGCCGGCACCCGACACCGATCTGTTGGCCGCGATGCGGGTGCAGTCCCTGGTCGCGGTGGAAGAGGCGGACGTCATCGTGTTCCTGGTGGATGCCCGCAAGGGCCTGACCCCCGCCGACGAGGAGATCGCGGACCTGCTCCGCCGCGCCACCAAGCCAGTGGTCCTCGCGGTGAACAAGGTGGATGGACCCAAGCACGAGGAGTTGGGGGCCGACTTCTGGCAGCTCGGGTTCGACGCCCTGTACACGATCTCCTCCGCCCACGGGCGCGGCATCTACGAGCTGATCGAGGCGGTGTTGCCGCACCTGCCGGACGACCTCGGAGAGGAGGACGAGCTGACCGATGAGCAGTTCTCCGGGGAGTTCGAGGCGCCCGAACAGATCGACGCCATCCGCATCGCGGTCATCGGACGGC
>JAFDJI010000800.1 GCA_019307545.1 Deltaproteobacteria bacterium
CCGGAACGATCGGCGAGCCGGCTTCCACAGGCCAGCTCACGACCTCCTACGGCAATGAGAACGGGCTTGTCACCACCATCACCAGACCCGGCCCGCACGGCCCGCTGACGACGAATATCGGCCGCGACGCCAAGGGGGATCCCGTCACCACCAAGGGGCCTGACGGCACGATCACTACGCGCACATTCGACGATCTCGGCCGCGTCGAGACCCAGACCTCGTCGACGGGCGCTTCCTCGACTCTGGGCTATGACGACTTCGTTAACGGCAGCGGCGAGCTCGAAACGTCCACCGTGAGCTCGGTAGTAGGTACGTCCACGACTACCCTCGGCCGTAACGCACTGGGGCAGGCCGAGTGGAGCCGCACCGTTCAGGCGCCGACTGAAGGTGAGGCACCCCTCGAGCGAAGCACGACGACAGAGAGCAACGAACTTGGCTGGACGCTGTTCACCCAGGCCGGTCGCGCCGCCACCCGCACCGTCTACGACGCCGCAGGCCGGATCCAGTCGATCGTCAGTGGTGAAGATGGTGGCCATGAAACCACCACCGTGCCGGGCTACACGAAGGCTGGGATGATCTCGAGCATTACTCGCAACCAGGGCGGGGTGACCGAGACCAACGGCATGACCTACGACGACGCGGGACGGCTCTGGACCAGCAGCAAGGCCGACCTGACCACCGCGTACGTGTACGACAGCGCCGGCCGAACCGGCACTCGGACCGAGCGCTGGACTGAGGGCGACCCACCCGAGGCAGTCGGGCTGACAACGCAGTACGGGTATGAGGCGGGCACCGGCCGCCTCGTGACCACCACAACCCCTGGCAGCAAGCAGTGGAACAACCACTTCGACACCCTCGGCCGCCAGGTGGGTCGCAGCGACCCGGCCGGGGTGCGCGAGAACCTCATTCTCGGGGCTGATGGGCGATTGAAGGAGCGCAGGCTGACCACTGTTAAGAACGAAGCAGAGGTCTTGTGGGCCTGGGAGGAGTTCGGCTACGACGACATCGGCCGCCAGCGGACCCGCACCGTGCATCGATTCCCGGTGACGCCCGAGCCCGATCCGACACAGGCGACTCAGTTGGCAACGACAACCGAATACTTCGATGAGCCAGGGCCCAAGTTGGGGTTGGTGGAGTGGATCGAGGATCCACTGAAGCGCAGGACGTTCTTCGACTACGACGACGCCGGGCGCGAGGTGCTGCGCGAGCTGCCCGACGGCTCCAAGGTCGATACCAGCTACTATCCCGACGGCAAGGTCCACATACGGACAGTTCGTTTCGACGGTGAAAAGCCGTGGTCGTTGACCACCACCACGGTCTATGATGACCAGGGACGCGTCTTCCACGTGACCGACCCAGGCGGCCGCACCACGACAACCTTTTACGACGAGCTCGGGCGCAAAGAGCAGGTCCTCGCTCCGGACTCGGTGCCAGGCGACGAAGGCGAGCTGTCGCACGACCGGCTGACGACGTGGTGGTACGGAGACCTCGGCCGAGTGGTCACCGAGACCCGGCCCGACGGCGCGACCATCACCCGCACCTACGACGAGCGCGGCAATCTGGTGGCCTACGAGGATCACGAAGGCAACACCACTCGATACCACTATCTCAAGAACGGCCGCCTGAGAACCATCGAGTACCCGGACGGCACAACGCGGGAGTTCAGCTACTACGACGACGGCGAGATGCACACCATCACCCGCGCCGACGCCACCGTCGTGACCTTCAACATCGAATCGGACACCGGCCGGCTGGACACGATCGATGCGTCCGATGATCAGCCTGGCGGGCTGGTCGATTTCGACTACGACGCCGTCGGCCACCTCACCTTGGCGTTCGATGCCGATGCGGCGCTGAAGTTCACCTGGGACAGCGTCGGCAACCAGCTCTCGGAGAGCCTGGCCCTGCCCGGCCTCGGATTTGATGAACGGTCGGTGACCCGCGGCTTCGACAACGGCAACCGCCCGGAGAACCTCGGCATGCCCGACGGGCTGCTGGATCTCGTCCGGACCTACGCCGCCGGCGACCGGCTGGTGGGGCTGACGGTCGCCAACCAGCCCCTCTGGAGCGCCGACTACGACGGCGGCCGCCTGACCGGCATCGGGCGGTTCAACGGGCTGCGAACGACTTTCGACTACGACGGCGAAGGCCGGCCGACCGAGGTGCGGACGGGCGTGCTGGACGCCGATGAATTCATACCAGCTCCGGTCCACCGCCTCGCCTTCGGCTGGACAGAATCGAGCCTCAGGCGCAGCAAGACGCGCGAGGACACGCGGCGCCTCATCGAGAGCTTCCACTACGACGGGGTCGGCCACCTCGAGAGCGATCTTACCGACCACATCCCTGCGGTGGGTGGAGTCGACGGCGACCTCGTGGCATCCGTGCCGGGTCTCGACCCGCGCCGCGTGGAGGAATGGTGGACCGTCAACCTCGTCGACGAGCTCGAGGAACGTCGCCGGGCGGAGGTGGGAGTCCCATTCGA
>JAFDJI010000801.1 GCA_019307545.1 Deltaproteobacteria bacterium
GCGCGAACGGGAGGGCCCGGCGATTGTTGCGGAGGACGTGGACGAGGAAGAGAGCGAAATCACCGTGGACTTCCACCCACCCCTCGACATCTCATCCCACGAACCCCGGGCCGCGCTGGTCCACCTGGAGGGCGACGAGGAACGCGTGCATCCCCTGGGGCGCGAGCCCCTGTCCATCGGGCGGATGCGGTCGAACGGAGTCCAGATCGCTGGCGACGCGAAGGTCTCGCGGCACCACTGCCAGGTGTTCGAGCGGGGCGGCCGGTTCTACGCGCGGGACATCGACTCCGCCAACGGGGTGTTCGTCAACGGGGAGCGGGTCGTGGAGCGCCGCCTGTTCGGCGGTGAGGAGCTATCGATCGGCGCCACCCGGTTCACATTCAGCTTGATGGGCGAAGGCGGCTGATCACGCGTGTGAGAAGATCGAGACGATGCTGGAAGTCATCACCCGCGAGCCCCACGCCGAGACCCGTGGGCCCCCGTTGTTGTTCGTGCACGGTGCCTGGCACGGGGCGTGGTGCTGGGACGCGCACTTCCTGCCGTACTTCGCAGGACACGGGTACCGGTCGCACGCCCTGAGCCTGCGCGCCCATGGGGAGAGCCCAGGAAAACTGCGGGGGAGTCGGATCGCGGACTACGTCGCCGATGTGGCGGAGGTGGCCAAGACCCTCGCAGCGCCGCCGGTGTTGATCGGGCACTGCATGGGCGGTTTCGTGGTCCAGAAGTACCTGGAGAAGCACCCAGCGAGGGGCGCGCTTCTCCTGGCATCCGTGCCTCCGACCGGGGTGCTGGGCGTCAGCCTGCGCATCGCCTGGCGACACCCGGTGCGGTTCGCGGCGATGAACCTGAAGCGGAGCCTCTACCCCCTGGTGAGCGACACGGAGATCGCCCGGGCGTACCTCTTCTCTCCGGCCATGCGGGACGACGCGGTGAAAGTCTACCAGAAACACCTGGGCGACGAGTCCTACCGCGCCTACCTCGACATGCTGCTGACCAGGTGCCATCCGGGGCGGGTCAAGGTCTCGGTGGCTGTCGTCGGCGCCGAGGAGGACGCCCTGATCACCCCGAAGGAGGTCTGGATCACGGCGCGGGCCTACAACACCGTCCCCACCCTCTTTCACGACATCGCCCACGACGTGATGCTGGAGCCCGGGTGGCGGGAGGTCGCCGACTTCATCCGGGGATGGCTGAAGCGACTGGAGGAATTGACGCCGGTACCGCAGCGAACGTTCCGTCCGCGGAAATAGGGGTTGGCCAGTCGTAAATAGCCGGCCCCGCCCGGATAGGGGACCCCGAGTTCGAGGAGGTCCCATGCCCGTCGAGATCGGCATCCCGCCCGTGGTTCCCGTGCTCTATGTCGTCCTGTTCACCGCGCGGGGCGCGCCGCCGAGCGAGGCGGCCCTCCGCGAGCAGGTCGAGGCCTGGGTCAGGCGCCGCGTCGAAGCCCCCCTGCGCGAACACCTGCTGGAGTGGTGCGGGCGCGACAAGGCTCGCCTGGAGCTTCATCCGAGCGAACAGATCGTGCTGCCCGCCCGGTCGGTGCTGGTCAGCACGGGGCTGGGCGTGGAGGAAGCCGCCCGCCTCGACGCGGCCACCCACGCGGTAGTGGTCGGCACCGTCGACGCGCTGCACCCACCCCGGCCGGGCCTGTGGTGGGCGATCGCGGCCGCACGGGCCCTCGCGAGCCATCTCGGCGGGGTCATCTACGACCCGGAGGTGCGCACCGTGTTCCCCGTGGACGTCCGCAACGACCCCCTGCCACCCGACGGTGCGATCGATCTGCGCGAGCACCTGCGGGTGTTCACCAACCCGATGCGCAATGGGTGGTGGATGACCAGCCACGGCCTGGCCCGTTTCGGCCTACCCGACCTCGAGCTGTGCGAGGTGCCCGGCGAGGTGCTCTTCGAGGCGATGGGCCTGGTCCATCGAGCGGCAGGGGTGCTTCACGGGCGAGCACGAGTCCTGGCGCGCAAGGGCGGTGCGGTGCGGATGAAGCTGACCTCGCTGACCCTTCCCTGGAATGGGCTGGAAGCCTCGACCATTGGCCTCTCCTTCGCGCCCTTCCCGGGCAAGGCCCAGCCGTTCCTGCGGCTACACCCGCCCGGGGCCGACGGAAGTCACCACCGACGAGCGCAGCGGGTTCGCCGCGGGGCAGGTGTGCTCAGCGCCGGGAGAGCCGGGCCTCCTCGGCCGCACGGTCCTCGTCCAGGATTTCCAGCCGCGGCGGGGTGACGTCCCCCCCGCCGATCTGGCGAAACGCCACCACTCCGGACGGTTTGTCGGATACGTCCATGAATCCCGGCCACCCCAGGTCGCGGTGTCCCAGCACCGCCACGAACGCGCCACCCCCGGGGGCCAGGTGCCGGTCCCCGAGATGGGTCGGGCCCACCTGCCCGGCAAACCCCTGCAGCAACCGGTCGTACAGGGTCAGCGACGCGTAGGTCGCGACGGGTGCTCGAGGTCAGGAGCGCGTTGTCAGCG
>JAFDJI010000802.1 GCA_019307545.1 Deltaproteobacteria bacterium
CACCCGGTCCGCCAGGTAATGGTACTCGTAGGGGGTCGAGATGCTCACCGCTCCCGCCGGATATTCGATGGTCGCCTTGGAGCCCTTGGGGGTATCGACCAGGTCCCACGCGTAGCGGAAGGGCTGGTTGATGTGGTTGGCGAACAGCCGCAGGCGCACGGTTTCGCCCACCTCCGCCTCTGCAGCGGGACCGTAGACGGTGAAGGGGTCGGTCGGGTCCAGGCAGTTGTCGACATCGCCCTCGACCACGAAGCAATACGCGTCGTCGCAAGCCTCGCCCACCCCGTCGCGATCCGCGTCGTCCTGGCCGGGGTTGTGGGCGGTCGGGCAGTTGTCCTCGTCGTTGACGATGGCGTCCCCGTCCTTGTCAGCGTCGCAGATATCCCCGATCGCGTCGGCGTCCAGGTCGTCCTGGTCGTGGTTGGCGATGCTGATGCAGTTGTCGTACGTGTTGCGGATGCCGTCCCCGTCGTCGTCATCGTCGCAGGCGTTGCCCCAGTAGTCGGGGTCGTCGTTCGCCTGGTCGGGGTTGTACACGAGCGGGCAGTTGTCCTCGAGGTTTGGGATGCCGTCCTCGTCCATGTCGCCGTCGCACGCGTCGCCCCACTCATCCTCGTCGCTGTTCTTCTGGAGCGGATCGGGGTTGTCCGGGCATAGGTCCTCGCCGTTTTCCACCCCGTCGCCGTCCCTGTCGTCGTCGCAGAGGTCGCCCAGGGCGTCACCGTCGAGGTTCGCCTGGTCGGCGTTGGGGTCCTGGGGGCAGTTGTCGCAGGCGGTCCCGATCTGGTCACCGTCGTCGTCGATCTGGTCCGAGTCCGCGACCCATGGGCACAGGTCGTAGGGGTCCTCGACACCGTCGTCGTCAAAGTCGTCGGCGTACTGGTAGGTTTCCCCGAGGTCGGTGTTGTTGATGAGGATGCTGCCGCCCCCGCCGCCGCCGCCGCCGCCGGACTGTTGCGGGGCACCGCAGGGGGCGTAGCGGTCGTCACACTCGTAGGGGTCGTCCTGTGCGACGGCGGTTCCCGCCGCGAGGAGGAGCGTGAGAATCGTCAGTGTCCCGGCTGCTTTCTTCGATGTCATGTCTCTGTCCTCCCCGAGAATAAGGATAATCGGAATCCAGCTTTGTCTGCTGGACCGACCCTGACGAAATTTTTTCTCCGCTTCGCCATTCACAATACACCTGGGGGAAGCGAGGCGCAGTGTAAATTTCCCGACAGGTTTGCTGAGGGCGATAGCCAGGTGCTCAGCGCGCGAATCCCGGAGGAGCCGTCAGGGGAGCCCGTTCTCGCACCAGTGGGCGGTCTGGTCGTCCCAATCCTCCAGGCTGTTGAGGATGAACCGTTGCACCGCTGCGGAATCGGTGTTCGCCAGCCCGGCGTGCATGTTCCGCCACAGCGCTTCGACGTGGATGACCGTGCCGTCGCGGGGTCCATAGAACAGCTCGATGCGGTAGTCCTGGTCGAAGACCGGGTCCTGGTGCTCGAACTCCGCCGGCTCGACCAGGACGCTCCGGATGAGGAGGAAGTCGCCGAGGGTGCGGTGTGGGATTCGCCGCACCCCACCGGCCAGATCCGCGGTGTAGGGTCCCGCCATGGGAATCGTGGTGGTGTAGGTGACCTCCCAGAGGAGCGTCGAGGTCTCCCGCTCCAGGTAGGCGTCCAGATCGGTGGTGTAGGTCCGCTCGTAGTCGTCGAACACGTCGTAGAGCACGTCCTGCTCGGTCGAGATGAGGATCGCCTCGGCGGTGTCGACGTCGCAGGGGAAGGGGTCGACGATGAACAGACCCGCTGTCTCCGTGGGGTCCACTTCGCGGTCCAGCCCGGCGAGCGCGACCTCCTCGTCGGTCAGAGGAGCGGTCGACCCGTCCAGGGTGTCCTCCAAGTCGGCCCCGCCGATGGCGAGGTGCAGGTTGTCCAGGGCGTCCACCAACTCGGCATCGGACCCCTCGGGGTACTTCTCCCACAGGTAGTGCAGGAGGCCTTCCAGGTCCTCCGGCGCCGGGTTCACCCCCCTGCACCCGGAGCAGGCGAGGAGCGTGGTGGCGAAGAGGGCGCGATTGAGCCGCATGGGCGCATCGTACCGTCTGGCGCCGCGAGATGGCGCGCTGTCGTCAGCCCGGCTGTGCCTGGGTGACCTTCGACGTCAGCCAGTCGCCCATGATGCGCGTTGCTTCGTCGAGGATGATGTCGTCGTTGCGCTGGTCCTCCTCGTCGTCCGAGGCGGGCTGCGGGAACGACTCCAGCTCCTTGCGGCGGGTCTCAAGGGCGAGGCTCACGATCCCATCGGCCTCGCGACGCTTGGCGATGGCCTCCATCAGCTCGGTGAAGGACGGGTCGTTGGCCACTCGCTCCGCCGAGAGGGCCTGCAGCCGTTCCGCGGTGGGCTCGAGGTTGTCGATCTCGCGGTAGGTCAGCGGCGCGACCCGGTCCCAACCCAGCACGTAGTCCAGGTCGCCCTCCAGCAGCTCGAGCCCATCGTAT
>JAFDJI010000803.1 GCA_019307545.1 Deltaproteobacteria bacterium
CCTGTCCGCCCGCACGAACCGAGACGGCGTGGATCGGTTGTGCGAGGTGTTCGGAGGGCGGGGCTACCAGGTGACGGCAGTGCCCGTCCCCGACGGGATCCTGCACCTCAAATCGCTGTGCTCCCCGCTGGGCGAGGATGCCATCGCCTTGGCCGAGGGGACGTTGCTCCAAGACGTGTTCGCGGGAGTGTCCCGGGTGGTGCTGATTCCCGCCGCGGAGGCCTATGCCGCCAACACCCTGGCCATCGGTGACCAGGTGCTTCACGCCGCGGGCCACCCCACGACGGCGCGATTGTTGGCGGCGGCTGGACTGCACCCGGTGGCCGTCGACACGAGCGAGTTCCGAAAGGCCGACGGTGCGCTCACCTGCCTGTCGGTCTTCTTCTAAGGAGGGCACCGCAGAACCGCCGTGATTGAAGCTGGGCCCCGGCTACTCCTCGCCGTCCAACTCCCCGGCTTGGGCCCGGGCGATCCATTGCTCGATCTCGTTCTCCACCACCCGCAACGCGACTCCCTGGAAGACCCAGAAGACCAGCGGGACGTCCAACTCCATGACGACTTCGGTGGGGTTGACCTGCACCCACCCCCTGAGGGTCTTCCCGATCACCGTGAACTCGACCATCGCCTTGTCGGCAGTGACCCACTCGCCCCTTGGCGCGTACTCGGCCAGGCTCTGCTGATAGCTCTCGAGCGCTCGACGTGTCGCGCGACGCGCGAGCGCGTGGCCCAGGGCGTGCTGGATGACATGTCTCGCCACCGTGTTCCTCCCACCGAAACGACAAGCGCGCGCTCCGGTGGTTCGGAGCGCGCGCTTTGGATCCGAGCGGGTGTCCGTTACTCCGAGACACGCTCCTTCAAGGTCTTCCCGGGGCGGAAGTAGGGGTACGTGCGCGCCGGGATGTTGATCTTGGCCTTGGTGGCCGGGTTGGTGCCGGTCCGCGCGGCCCGACGGCGGGTGCCGAAGGTGCCGAAGCCAGGAATGGTCACCTTCTTGCCGGTGTCCAACTCCGTCGCAATGATGCCCGTGCCAGCCTTCGCGCCGAAGATGACGTTCACGATCTCGTTGCACTTCGTCTGAGAGAGACCGACCTTCTTGGCGAGTTTGGCAGCCAGTTCCTTCTTGTTCATGCTGGGTTCCTCCAGGAGACTTGGCCCAAATTGGCGGGCCGATGGCGATCACCCGTGTTCTGGGTGGGGTCGAAGTGTAGTACGCACGGACGGATCTACCAGTGGTGGACGCAAGAAACGACACAGCGGGCTTGAAACCCCTCAACGGCAGCCATCGGGCCAAAACGGAAATAACCAAGTTGGTAATCAATCAATACGCTGACTGGCGCTCGGCGTCCCCAGCGGGCCGAAACCTCAAAAAAAAATGCCAAGAGATGGGTTCTGCTGATCGTTCGGTGCGGTGCGCGTGCAGGGAGGGGGATCCTCAGGGTTTCAGACGCCGTTTGGGGGCGAGGTAGAGCTACCGTAGAATGCGGTGGCCATGACGGACACCCAAACAGCGCCGACCGGACGAATCGCTCTCGTCTTCACCGATGTGGAGGGCTCCACGGCGCTCTGGGAAAGGGACGCCAACGCCATGCGACGCGCCCTGGTACTCCACGACGGCCTGCTGCGCAGGTTGCTGGCGGAGCACAGGGGCTACGAGGCGTGGGTGGTGGGGGATGCCTTTCTGGTCGCGTGGCAGGCTCCCGAGGACGCTTTGCGCTGGTGCCTGGATGTACAGCAAGCGCTCGTACAGCTGGACTCGCCCACGGAGATCCTGGAGCAGCCGGAGGCGGCGGTGGTGCTCCGCGAGGACGAAAGCCCCCTCTTCAGGGGCCTTCGGGTCCGCATGGGGATGCACGTCGGGGAGCCGGCAGCCCGAGAGGATGCCCGAACCAGGCGTGTCGTCTACTCGGGCTCGGCAACGCGTCGGGCGGGACGCCTCGCGGTGGCCGCAAACGGTGGCCAGCTACTCCTCACCGATGTCGCGTGGAAGGAGGTCCAGGCAGCGGTGAAGGACGAGGTGGTGGCCACGGAGCTCGGGGCCCATCGTTTTCGAGGGTTGACCGGGTCGGTGCGGCTGGTCGAGGTCCGGCCGTCCGCCCTGGTAGAGCGGACCTTCCCGGAGTTGCACACCGCCGACTCGGAGCGGACCAACGCCCAGCCCTTCGCCAATGTGCTGGTGGGCCGGGATGACGACGTCTCCGCTATCGCGGAGCTGCTGTCCTTCGGGGTTCGGATGGTGACCCTGGTGGGTGGGCCCGGCGTGGGGAAGAGCCGGCTGGTGCGGGATCTGGCCATCCGCAGTCTCGAGCGCTGGTCGGGAGAGGACCAGGGTGGGGTCTGGGTGTGCGACCTGTCCGACTCCGAAGGGGTCGAGGGGTTGCTGCAATGCGTGGGCTCTGCGCTCGAGGTGCCACTCACCCTGGGTCGACACATCTCGGACAGCATCGCGCAGATCGCTCACGCGTTGGCACCGCGCGG
>JAFDJI010000804.1 GCA_019307545.1 Deltaproteobacteria bacterium
CGGTGTCCGAGTCCGTATCGGAGTCCGAGTCCGTGTCGGTGTCGGTGTCAGCGTCGGAATCGGAGTCGGTGTCCGTATCCGTGTCGGAATCGGTGTCGTCTCCGTTGCACGCGGAAAAAAGGAGCACGGCCACGAGGAACATGTTGCGCATGGGTTCCCTCCCCGTCGCGACTATGACACGCGAACGCGCGGTGGGGCCATCGTGGGGCCAACTTCCGGCCCCATCCGCCGGCATCCCGTACCCCCAAAAGCCGGTGCGTACGAGGGGGCCCCCTACCGATCGCTCGGTTCGACCAGAGCCAGGGTGGTGAGCTGCTCGAGTCGCGCCGTGCTGTCGACCAACTCGCTCTCGCTGGCCACGAAATCGCCGACCTTCACGAAGGCCTGGTCCCAGTAGTCGGACCGCCACAGCTCATAGGTGCCACCCGGGGTGAGGGACCAATCATTGGAGAGCCGGATGGGCATCGTCGGGTCGGCGTTGGCCTCGAAGGGGTCGAGGTACCACATGGCCACCACCGTCCCATCGAAGGTCACGGGCAGCCAATCGTCGGGGTTCACCACCGCACCGCTCACCTCGGTCGGGTCGTCGTCCAGTTCCACGGTGAGGTCGCCCAACTTGGTGGTGATGAACACCCCCGGGGCGATCTCCACCTCGGCGGCAGACCCGGAGGGTAGGGGGACTGGGGTGCCCAGGGCGACCATCACCACGTCCACCTCGTGCATGCCGTCCTCCTCGATGGAGAGCGGCACCAACGGTTGGGCCAGGTTCGCCTCGCTCGGCCCTATCACATGAAAGGAGTAGGTGGCGGCTGGCAGGGGTGCAAACGCGTAG
The DNA here is from genome assembly GCA_019307545.1 of Deltaproteobacteria bacterium. Taxonomy (GTDB): domain Bacteria; phylum Myxococcota_A; class UBA796; order UBA796; genus JAFDJI01. The sequence goes on from JAFDJI010000804.1 coordinate 833, forward strand.
TCCCCGGAGGCGTCCGTTTCCGCATCTCTGCAGGTGAGCAGGCACAAGTTCACGTGCACCCCCTCCAGGGGAGCGCTGTCGGTGTCGGTGACCGTGCCGAAGACCAGGCCTGTCGGTCCGGTGTCGGTGTCGGTGTCGGTGTCGGTGTCGGTGTCGGTGTCGGTATCCGCGTCGGTGTCGGTATCGGTGTCGTCCCCGTTGCACGAAAGAAGCGCGATTACGAACAAGAACCGCCACATTTGCTGCCTCCCGGATCCAATCGTCTAGCGGGCCGCACCCCTGGCTGCAAGATGCGTTGGCCCTGCAGGGGTTACCCTCCGAACATCATCCATGCCCGTCTTCCGCATCCCCCCGCAACACGTGTTCCCGGACCCCGAACAGGCCAACCCCTTCGGCCTCCTCGGCGTGGGCGGCGACCTCCATCCCCGCCGGCTGCTCGTCGCCTACCGGAGCGGCATCTTCCCCTGGTACTCCGAGCACCAGCCGCTGTTGTGGTGGTCACCCGACCCACGGATGGTCCTGTTGCCGGCGGAGCTGCACGTGCCGCGTAGCCTGCGGAAGGTGTTGCGTGCAGGCAGGTACACGCTGAGCGCCGACCACGCGTTCGAGCAGGTGATCGACGCCTGCGCCGAGGCGCCGCGCCCAGGGCAGAAGGGCACCTGGATCACCCCCGAGATGCGCCAGGCCTACGTCGAGCTCCATCGCCTCGGCCATGCCCACTCGGTCGAGGCCTGGTCGGAAGGGCAGCTGGCGGGTGGGCTGTACGGGGTAGCCATCGGACGGGCGTTCTTCGGGGAGTCCATGTACGCCGTTCGCCCCGACGCCTCGAAGGTCGCATTCGTGCGTCTCGTGGAGCAGCTCGAACGGTGGGGATATCCGCTGGTGGACTGCCAGGTGCACACGCAGCACCTGGATCGGTTCGGGGCATGCGAAATCTCCCGTGCCCAATACCTGGAGCAGCTCACCGACCTGGTCGACAAACCCGGGCGAATGGGGCCCTGGACCTTGGACGAGGACCTCTCCGGGCCACGATAGTGGTACAACCATGGTGCCCACTCGGGAGCAATTTCGCCGATGGACCAACGGGCTCTGGACCAATTCCTCGCTCTGGTGCGCCGGAAACGGTTCATAGACTACCTCGATCCCATCGGGATAACGGCCGAGGAGGCCCTGGAGCAGCGGTTCCGGTGGGCAACGCGAGTATTGGAGGATCCGAAGCATGCGGAGGAGGCGGCTTTCCTCCTCGACAACGCCCAGGACCTTCGCGAGGTCGTGCTGGAGGAGGCGGCTGCCGAGGACTGGGTCGACTTCGTGGAAGCGGGGAGCGAGGCCACCCCCATCCACTCGTGGATGCGTCGCGAAATCGTGGCTCCGTTCACGGAGATCCCGGATACCGACGTACAGCTGACGACCCCCCCGGCATCGGAGCTTCGGTACACGATGCCGACCCCGTCTCTGGACCCTACCGATGAGACCGATACCGACGAGGTGGTGAGGGCAGAGGAGCCCGAGGAGCCCGAGCCCTACCTGACCCGGATGGAGGACATCACCCCGCCGCCCATGGACGCGGAGAAGGTGCGCGAGGCCTTCGCCGACATCGGTGTGGCTCCCGCCGCCGCCGAGGGAGCCGACGCCACCCCGTC
>JAFDJI010000170.1 GCA_019307545.1 Deltaproteobacteria bacterium
CGTCCAGAAGCTGGATGCCTACGCGAACGAGACCTTCAAGAACTCCACCGACTACCGAGGGCACACCTGCATGATCGTGTCCGAGGAGGAGGGCGGCCCGGTGATGGTGCCCTCCAAGTGGCACAGCGGCCGCTACGTGCTCGCGGTCGACCCGCTCGACGGCTCCTCGAACATCGACGTCAACGCGACCATCGGCACCATCTTCGGCATCTTCCGCCGCAAATCCCCCGAGGGGGAGGAGGCCGAGCTCTCCGACATCCTGCGGCCCGGCCGGGAGCAGATCGCCGCCGGGTACACCATCTACGGCTCGGGAACGCTGATGGTGTTGGCGACCGCAAGTGGGGTCCACGGATTCACCCTCGATCCGATGGTGGGTGAGTTCTTCCTGTCCCATCCTCACATCCGTACCCCGGACCTGGCGACGATGTACTCCATCAACGACGGCTACGCGGAGCTGTGGCAGCCTGGCGTACGACGCTTCATCGACCGCTGTCGCGAGCAAGAGCGCAAGTACACTGCGCGGTACATCGGCAGCCTGGTCGCTGACTTCCATCGCAACCTGCTCAAGGGTGGCATCTTCATCTACCCCGCGACCGAGAAGAGCCCGAACGGCAAGCTGCGCTTGCTCTACGAGGGGTTCCCGCTGGCCTTCATCGCTGAGATGGCCGGCGGCGCGGCCACGGACGGGGTTGGGCCGATCCTCGACGTGCAGCCGCACAGCGTGCACGATCGGACCCCGCTGGTGATCGGGTGCAAGAAGGACGTGGAGGTCGCGACCCGCTGGATGCGAGAGGACCCCCGCTTCGAGGCATAGGGCGAACGAGCGCGTTACCAAGGCCATTCCCTCGGTGGAGTGTTGCCGTGGCCTGTCTGCACTATCACTCGGAGTCGACACTGCTCGGCGGTCCCGCTGGTGACGCCGGGAAGTCCTTCCCCGAGCCGGGCGTCGAGCCCAACTACGCACCGTCCCGTTCGGTCCGCATCGAGCACATCGATCTGCGCCTCGACCTGTACCCGGAGGAGCGTCGCTTCGAGGGAGAGGCCCGGGTGCGGGTGGAACCCCTGCCGTCCTTCCTGGGCAAGGTCCACTTGGACCTCGACGAGGTCGTCGTCGACGAGGTGACCGACGAGGCGGGCGGGCCGCTGGCGTTCCTCCACGACGACGGTGTGCTCGAGGTGCGGGACGTGGAGGCGCCGCTCACGGTGGTGGTGCGGTGGCACGGTGAAAACCCGCGCCTGGGGCTGTACTTCACCGGGCCCGAACCCTGGGCGCCCGATCGGCCGCACATGGGGTGGACCCAGTGCCAGGACGAGGACGGCCACTATCTCTTCCCGTGCCACGACCACCCCCGGGTGAAACACGCCTGGCGGATCCACCTCACTGGCCCCACCGGGCACACCCTGCTCTCCAACGGCACCCAGGTGGAGGTTGGCGAGCGCGACGGACGGGCCTTCGCGGTCTACGAGCAGCCGGAACCGATGCCGGCCTACCTGTTCACCGCCATTTGCGCGCGCCTGTCGATGGTCGAGGCCAACTGGCGCGGGGTCCCGGTTCGCTACCTGGTGCCGGAAGGCCGCGAAGAGCCCATCCAGCGCGCCATGGGCAAGACCCCGGAGATGCTGGAGGAGTTCAGCCGCATCACTGGAGTCGACTACCCCTGGCCCCGCTACGACCAGGTCGTGGTGGACGACTTCGTGTTCGGGGGCATGGAGAATGTCTCCTGCACCACGATGACCGACCTGTTGCTGGTCGACGAGAAGGCCATGGTGGAGTGGGACCCGGACGGGCTGGTGTCGCACGAGTTGGCGCACCAGTGGTTCGGCGACCTGGTGACCTGTCAGGACTGGTCCCAGAGCTGGCTCAACGAGTCCTGGGCCACCTTCATGGAGGTTGTGTGGTGGGAGCACGACCGCACCCCTGCCCTGGCCACCTGGTACCGCTGGCAGCTTGCCCGCGACTACTTCGAGGAGGACAGCGGTCGCTACCGCCGCCCTATCGTCAGCTACCGGTTTCGCAACCCCATCGACGTCTTCGACCGACACCTGTACCAGAAGGGTGGGTGCGTGCTCTCGACCCTGCGCGCGGTGCTCGGTGAGGACGCGTTCTGGACCGGGGTCCACACCTACCTGGAGCGGCACGCCCACGACACGGTGCACGGCCGGCACTTCCAGCGTGCGCTGGAGGACGCCACCGGGCGCAACCTGGACCGGTTCTTCGCGGAGTGGATCGAGGGTGCCGGCCACCCGGCGCTGAAGGTGAAGCTCACCGAGGAGGAGGGGCTGCTCACCGTCGCGGTCAAGCAGGTCCAGGAGGGGAAGGAGACGGCGGAGGCCTTCGCGTTCCCGCTTCGCCTGGGCATCATCACCGCTTCCGGCGAGCGGACAGTCGATCTGCCCGTCAAGGAGCGCGAGCGCACCTGGGCCATTCCCGTCGAGGAGGACATCCGCGCCGTCCGCGTCGACCCCGGGTTCCGGGTGCTCGCGGAGATGGCGCTGGACGCGCCACGCGGCTGGCTGGTCGCGCTCTTGGACGACGCGTGCCCGGTGCTGTCGGTCCGTGCCGCGGAAGCGCTCCTCGCGGAGGGCTCCAAGACCGCGTTCCAGGCGGTGGTGAAAGCCCAGGCCGCGCACCCCGACTACCACGTGCGCCAGGACCTGGCGCGGCAGCTCGGGAAGATCTGCGCCGCCGAGGTCCGAGACCTCCTCGTGGCGCGCCTCTCCGAGGAGGCCGACCCGCGGGTGCGGCGAGCGGTCTGCGACGCTCTTGGGACCTACCGCGACGAGACCGCGGCCGACGCCCTGCTGGGGGTGCTCGACAGCGAGGTGGAGACCTGGGCGCTCACCGGGGCCGCCTTGAAGTCACTGGGAAAGACCCGCGACAAGCGGGCTCGGGCGGTGTTGGAGCGCCACCTGGCCATGGATAGCTGGGCAGAGGTGGTCCGGCGCGCGGCCCTGGAGGGGCTCGCCTCGACCAAGGACGCCGGTACCCTCGAGACCCTGCGCTCCTACACTCGAATCGACCAGCCCGAGCGGTTGCGCGCTGCCGCCGCCGAGGCGCTGGGCAGGCTGGGCGACAAGGTCCACGAGGTCCGGGACGCCATCTGCGAGCGGATGGTGCAGATGCTGGAGGAACCGGGGTTCCGGTCCCAGGTCGGCGCGATCGACGCGCTCGGGACCCTCAAGCACCCCGACGCCGTCGCCGCCCTGCGTCGTACCCACCGCTCCGCGACCGACAGCCGCAGCCGCCGTCTGGCCTGGGAGGCGCTCCAGAAGACCCTCGAGGGCCGTACCGCGGGAGAGGGCCTGGCTGCGCTACGGGACCGCGTCGAGGCGCTCGCCAACGAGAACAGCAAGCTGCGGCAGCGTCTGGACAAGCTGGAGAGCCGGATCGAGAACGGCTAGCTCCTCACCACCAACTCCGACTGGCACCTGGACTGGGACACGGCGGATGCCCATGAGCGCGCGGTGGCGGGGGTCATCGCCGCCCACGTCCTGCCGGCCGTCGAGGACTGACCCGGCTATCATCCCTTCCTCGTCCCGGAACGACCCGATGCTCGCTTCTCGCCTGGCCCTGATGGCCGCGCTGCTCTCCCTCCCCATTCGGGCCCTCGCCGCAGAGATGGCGGTATCGCCCGAGCAGATGTGTCTGCACGCGGACCTGGTGGTGATCGCCGAGGGCACCAGCAGCGAGACCCTCTGGACGGAGGGGCCGCGGGGGGGAATCGAGACCCGGGTCTGGCTCGCCGTGCACGAGGCGGTCCGCGGCACAGCACCGCCCGCGGTGGAGGTGGTGCTCCCGGGAGGCGAGCGCGGCGGGGTGCGCCATTGGGTCGAGGACGTGCCGGTGCTGGGCCTGGACCGCACCTACCTGCTGTTCCTGTCTCGCGACGGAGAGGCATGGCGCACGGTCGCGGGCCAGCAGGCGGCGATCTTGGTGCAACGCCATCCAAAGGAGCCCTGGCCCTCGGTGGAAGAGGCCTTGGGCAGTCTCGGAGCGTGCCTTGGGCGGTAGCGCGCTGTTCCTGCTCGCGTTCCTCGAGGGCCCGGCGCTCGCCTGGGAGCCTCTGTGGGCGGACTGGTCGTGGCAGGACCAACCTTGCGAGGAACCGATCACCATCGCCGCGAGGAGCTTTCCCCTCGCAGCGGGAACCGCCGCCGAGTGGGAGGGGCAATACCTGGAGGCGGTCGAGGTGTGGAATACCCAGACCGGGGCGGCCTTCGCCTTCAATGCGGCGGGCTACACGGCCAACGGGACGACCAGCAACGACGCGGAGAGCGTGGCCCGTTTCACGCGAACCCCCGCCCCCGGCGCGGTCATCGCCCTGGCCTCGATCTGGTGGACCGGCGACCAGATGGAGGAGTGCGACATCGAGTTCTTCGCCGAGAACGCCTACCAGGTCCTGGCGTGGAGCATCGATCCAGCGGGCGCCCCCCCGGGCGTCTTCGACTTCCAACGGCTCGCCATCCACGAGTTGGGGCATTGCCTGGGTCTCGGGCACTCTGTGGACCCCGAAGCGATCATGCTGCCGGTCCAGGACCCGGGGACCGGCCCGAGCGCGCGGTATCTCAGCGCGGACGACAGCGCGGGGGCCGTGGCGCTCTACGGGACCCGCTCGGGGGCGATGTTGGTCCGGGACGGTGGCACGGTCCTCGACGACGGGACCCTTGGGTCCATCGGGAACGGTGACGGGGTAGCACAGGCCGGAGAGCGGGTCGCGTTGGTCCTCGACGTCGCCAACATCGGGACGGCATCGGCCCATGGGGTCGCCGGCACCCTGGCCTCCCCCGACCCCCAGGCCCTGGTGGTCTCCGGCGCAGAGACCTGGGGCACGGTGCTGGTGGGGGGCACCGTCTCCGGCGACGACGGCGTGCTGCTGGACCTCGACCCCGACTGCACCGTGGATTTCGTGGTGGCGCTCGAGGTGGCGGTCACCGACGACGCTGGCGAAGCCTGGACTCACTCCCTCAACCTCCCGGTGGACTGCCCCGGGGTGTCGGCCCCGGTTCCGGAAGTGGAGGGGGTGGATGTCGACGACAACCAGTGGGGGTGGTCCGACGGCAACGGCGACGGGATCCCGCAGATCAACGAGCGGGTGAACCTGTGGGTGGGGCTCCACAACGCGGGAGAGGTAGAGGCGGCGTTCGTGACCGGCACCCTGGGTGCGGACGTCCCCTGGGTGGATCCGGGGTCGGCGGAGGTGACCTGGGGCTACCTGGGTCCCGGGATGGTGGCAGCGGCAGACGAGGCCTTCCGTCTCCGGGTCACGGGCGCCTGTGGCTCAGCCGAGACCGCGCCGCTGGTGCTCTTCCTTGCGGACGTGGGCGGAGACCAGTGGGAGGTCCCGTTCGAGATTCCCATCGAGTGCGCATCCCCAAAGGAGCCAGCGCTGGACGCGGTCGGCCTTCGATGGGACGACGGGAATGACGGGGTGGTACAGCCTGGGGAGCAGGTGGACCTGTGGGTCGAGGTGGAGAACACCGGGGACGGCGCAGCGGTCTTCACGGGCACCCTGGACGCCTCGGACCCGGACCTGGAGGTACGCACGGGCGTCCGGGATTGGCCACCGCTCGACCCCGGTCAGCGGGCCGAGAACTCCGAGCCCTTCGAGGTGGAGGTCGACACCCTTTGCACGGTGGACTTCACCGCGGCCCTCCCCCTGAAGCTCATTACCGACGTGGGCTACGTCTTCGACGCGGAGTTGGCGCTCGAGGTGGCCTGTGACCTGGACGAGGACGGAGACGGCTATCCAGCGTCGGTGGACTGCGACGACGGCGAGCCCGCAGCCAACCCCGGCGCGACCGAGGTGTGCGACGGAATCGACAACGACTGTGACGACGATGTGGACGGGGACGCCGTCGATGCGAGCACCTGGTACCCGGACGCCGATGGCGACGACTTTGGAGGCGTGCCCGGGGTGGTCGCATGTGTGGCGCCGGCGGGTCACGTCTCCACGGGTGGGGATTGTGATGACGGCGATGTGAACGCCTTGCCGGGTGGGGTGGAGGTCTGCGATGGGGCCGACAACGACTGCGATGGATCGACCGATGGTCCGGACGCCCTCGATGTCGGCACCTGGTACCCGGATGCGGACGGCGATGGGTACGGGGCGCCGGGGATGGAGGTCGTCGCCTGTGACGCGCCTGCCGGGCACGTCGTGGGGAATGGCGACTGCGATGACGGCGATGCCGCGGCCCATCCCGATGCGATCGAGGCCTGTGACGGCCGGGACACCGACTGTGACGGGGAGGTGGACGAGGGGTTGCTCGGGACCTGGTACTCCGACGCAGATGGAGACGGGTTCGGAGACCCCGCGGCCCCGATCACCGCCTGCGAGCAGCCGGAGGGGACGGTGGCCCACGCCGGCGACTGTGACGACACCGATCCCCTGCGACACGCCGATTGCGGTGCGGAGCCTCCCGAGGTGACCGCCGAGTGCGGCTGCGCCACCAGTGGTGTCGGCCGCGCCTGGTTGCTGTTGTTGGCGGTGGCGGCCCTGCGCCGACGCCGGGGGTGACGTCACTGGCGTTCGAGCACTGCCACCGCCTCGATGTGGCGGGTCTCGGGGAACATCTCGAAGCACCGCAGCGCGGCGAGTCGGTATCCGGCGCGGACCGCCTCCTGGCAATCCCGGGCGGCCGCAGCAGCGCTGCACGCGACATAGATGATCGCGCGGGGCCGGTTGTAGACCACCTCTGTCAGCACCCTGGGGGCGCCAGCGCGGGGCGGGTCGAGCACCGCCACGTCGAAGGGCTCGCGCGCGGGATCAAATCGCTCCACCGAGCTGGTGATGACCTTCACCCGGTCGGTCAACCCGGCCCGCTCCGCCGAGGCCCGCAGGTCGGCGGTGGCCTGTCCCTCCACCTCCACCGCCACCACCGGGGGGCCGTCCGCAGCGAGGGCGAGGGCGAGGTTGCCGATCCCCGCGTACAGGTCGAGGATTCGCTCGGGCGCGAAACCCGCCACCACCTCCCGGACGTGCGCGACCAGCGCCGCGTTCACCTCCAGATTCACCTGGTAGAAGGCGTTTGGGCTCGCTCGTAGAGCGAGGTCGCCAACCCTGAGCCACAGGGTGGGGTCGCCGTGGACCGCGCGGCCGTCCAGGGCGACGTCCCCAAGGGCGACCACCCCGTGCGGCTCCATTTGCACCCCGCGTCGCGCCGCGTGGAACGCGAACACCGCACGAGCGCCGTCGGAGCGCACCTCCACGGAGGCCAACGCTTCCGTCGTCTCGGGGTTTGCCCAGTC
>JAFDJI010000805.1 GCA_019307545.1 Deltaproteobacteria bacterium
CGGGAGAGCATCTCCTGGAGGTGCTCGAGGGACATGAAGGCGGTGGCGACGGGCGCGATCCCGGTGGCCACCGAGGGGGTCGCGAGGTCCTTCCGGGTGACGCCGAGGGCGTTGCCGCGCAGCTTCACGCCCCGGTCGATTCGGTCGCGGTACACCTGCTGCAACGCCACCAGCATCACCAACTCCGGCACGATGAGGGTGACCGAGCGCTCGGGCAATCGGCTCTGGTCGAGTCGCACGTCGGCCAACAGCTCGTCGGCGAACCACGCCGCCATGGTCTCGGCGGTGTACGGGTACATCAGCACATCGAGCGTTTCGGCGACGTTGACGGCGTCCTGCACCCAGGTGCGCCCGGAGCGGCAGAAGAAGGCTTCGGCGACGTCTGGCGCGCCAATGCGGCTGAAGCTCAGGGTCTGCTCCGGGCGGTGCAGGATCCACAGGACCGGTTCCAGCGCCTTCGCGAGCCGGGGCTTGCCGGATTCGTCCGGGACGAGCATCCCTTCCTTGGCGAAGTCCTCGATCGCCTCGCGGAACGAACGTTCCGTGGAAATCTGATCGGCTTGGAGGTAGAGCCGACGCAGGGGCGAGCGTTCATTGGGCTCGGTCACCGCGCAGGTGGAGAGCAGGAGGAGTTGCTCGGGGTTGAACGCGAGGATCGGCACTGTCGTCTCCCTTCTAGAACCAGCTCATGATCTTCGACTTGAGCGCGCTGGCGGCCTGGGCGGTGGCCTCGTAGGCTTCACCCGCCATCTGGGCTCCCTTCTGGGTCAGCTCCACCCCCTTGATCACGGCGTCGGTCGCCAGCTCCCCCGCCCCGCAGGCGAGCTTCTTGGGCAGCCAGGCGTCCGGCGGCGGCTTCCACAGCTCATAGGACTGGTCGTAGGCGTTCTCGATGTTCTGCGGGTCGGTGACCCAGTCGGAGAGCTCCTGGCCGACCTCGTCGGGGTTGCCGAAGTACTCGCCGGCGATGGAGGCGGCGTCACCGAGGTTCTTGACGTTGGTGCCGTAGGCCCCGCTCTCGATCCGTCCCGGGGCGGTCTCCGAGCCGGTGGACCAGTCGACGAGCTTGTCGACGAGCATGTTGAAGGGGCCGGTGATGTTCTTGGTCGGGCTGATGCAGTCCGAAGCCTTGGAGCCCCCGAAGGCGACGAAGTTGACGAACTCCATCACCGCCAGACCCGGGTTCTTGGCGCCGATCTTGGCCATCAGGGCACCCGCACCGCTCGCCTTGCCGATCCCGTAGTACCAGGCGTCCCCCTGGACGATGTTGTCGACGGCGTCAAAGGCCACCCCCAGGACGGTGGCGCCGCTATCGAGCCAGCTCACCAGCTTCTTGGAGGCCTTGGAGTTGACCATGGTCTTGATGGCGTCGTCGTACCAGGTCTGGTTCTTGATCTTCGTCATCCCGCCTTCGAGCAGCTCGACGTTCTGGCTCACCATCTTCTTGAAGGCATCCACCGCGTCGTCGGCGTAGCCGTCGAGGCCGGGGACCTTGCTGAAGATGGTGTCGAGGGCGTTCTTGGTCTGGTCCATGCCCATCAGGCCTGTGAACCAGTCCTTGGCGGTGCGCACCTCGGGCGGGATCGGGTCCTTGGGGACGGCGGTGCCGCCAAGAGGGGCGGTGGTCGGCGCGGTCCATGCACCCAAGCCACCCCACATGGCGGCGGCTTGGCTGCCCAGGGCAGACATCCAGCCGGCGGCAATGCCGGCCCAGGATCCGACGGAAGGCCCGACCCCGTGGGTAACTGCGGTGAATGCGCCCTCGCTCTGGACCCAGTCCACGAAGGTCCCGCCGGACTCCTGCCACCCGCCGTCGTCCGCCCAGGCCCCGGTGGACAGCAGGGCGAGGCCGCCGAGGATCCCGAGCATGAGGACCACAGTGGCGTTGGAGACGCCCTCCTTGCGTCCGAGGATCGGGATCAGGACCACCGCGATGCCGGCGGCGACGGTGAACAGGGTGCAGGCGGAGCCACAGCACAGGAGCCAGGGGAGGACACTGCCTCCGAGCAGGCCCCCCGAGAGGCCGAGCATCCCCATCAGGGCCCAGATCGGTCGGAAGGCCGGCAGGGGCAGGCGCAGGATCCGCGTCGCGTCGGACCATCCGAGGCGCAGTGTTAGGACGGACAGGGCTTCCAGGCGCCACACGACGATCGTCGAGGCGTGCAGCCCGAGGAGGAACGCGAGCATCCGGCTTCCGCCCAGGGAGGGGGAGCCAAGGGCCGTCGAGAGCACCAGGCCGAGCCCGACGCCGGCGAAGAGCACCGTCTTGCTCACCGGGCCCAGTCCCATCTGACGGGCGCTGTTCCGGATCCACAGGGGCGTACCGAAGACGTCCCCGATGAAGCCAGCAGGACCCCGCATCAGGACCCGTGCCACGACGCCCGTCCCGAAGCTGGTCCCCGCCATCCAGACGAGGGGCGCGAGGATGCCTCCCTTCCCCTTCATGACCAGGATGCTGTCGATGATGGAG
>JAFDJI010000806.1 GCA_019307545.1 Deltaproteobacteria bacterium
CGGTGTCGGGGTGGTCGAAGGCGAGTCGCCACGCGTGGAGCAGTGGGCGCTCGGGGTGCGCCGCCAGGAATTCACGCAGTGTCGCGGGTGCCCTGCGACCACGACGCTTGTAGACCGGATCCCCGAGCAGGGGCCAGCCGGCCTCGGTGAGGTGGACCCGCACCTGGTGCGTGCGCCCCGTCTCCAGGCGACACGCCAACAGACAGACCGTGCCCGCCCGCGCCAGCACCTGCCAGTGGGTGATCGCCGCCTTGCCCCAGGTCCCATCCGTGGACGCCCAACGAAGGCGGTCACGGGGGTGTCGCCCCAGGAAGCTGCGCAGGGTGCCCGCATCCTCCGCCGGGTTTCCCAGGCACAGAGCCAGGTAGCGGCGCCCGGTGGTCTTGGCGGCGAATTGGGCGGCCAGGCTCGCATGGGCGGCATCGGTCTTCGCCACCACCAACAGCCCCGAGGTGCCCCGGTCCAGGCGATGTACGATGCCCGGTCGCTCCACGCCGCCGATCCCGGACAGGTCCTTCACGTGGTGGAGCAGCGCGTTCACCAGGGTACCGTCGGGGTGACCCGCCGAGGGGTGGACCACCATTCCGGCCCGCTTGTCCACCACCACCAGCGCGCCGTCCTGGTACACGATGTCCAGGGGCAGGGCCTGGGGTGTGGATGTCGCGGGGACCGGGTCGGGAAGCTCCACCGTGAGCACCTCTCCGGCGGCAACCCGGGTCGCGGGCCTGGTCGTCGTCCGCTCGCCCACCGCCACGCACCCTCCCTTGACCAGAGAAGCGGCACGCGCCCGCGAGAGATCGGCAAACGTGGCGGCGAGCACTGTGTCGAGGCGGCCATCGAACGCGGCGACCTCCCGCAGTCGCCTCATGCCTCGCCCGAGAACCGCCGCATATAGCCTTCCACCACCCGGTCCTCGTCCAACTCGAGCAGCCTGGCCATCTCACGCACATAGCCGCGCACGAAGGTGGCCGAGGGGAGGCGCTCGAAATCGTCGTCCTCCACCGCCTGCAGGTAGCGGACCGAGATCCGCGAGCTGTCGGACATCTCCTGCAGGGAGAGCCCACGCGCGTCCCGGACCGTGGACAGCAGGGCCCCTGAGAACCCGTACTCACGGACCATCGCGGCGATGTCGGCATGTCCGAAGGGACGGCTTGCTCCGCGGCCCCCCGTGGGCATCACGATCACGGGGGCACTGGCCGGCGCACCGTCGACGACCCGAAGCGAGGCCTGCTGCGGTTCTGCGCTGGCCGTGGGCAGCGGTACCACCGAGGCGAGCCGAGGCGGTACCTCGGGTTCGACATCCGGGCTGGTGGGCGGCACCATCGTCGGTTGGGTGGCAGTGAAGGTGTCCTGCTCCGCGTCGCGCGCAGAAGCGCCGCGGGGGCGGGGCGCGGGGGGCAGGGCCCCGAGGGCCAGGGAGGTCCCCTGACGGAGAAGCTCCGCAGCCGCGGCAGCCGCCGGCGGTACCAGGGCGCCCGAGACGCGCTCCCATACCTCGTCGGAATGGGTCGTCCAGCCGTGCTCCTGGAGCGCGAGCATCGCGTCGTAGCGCCGTCGCCGTACCGGATCGGAGAGCACCGAGAAGGCCTCATCGACCTCGCCGCGGTGCAGGTCGATCTGCCCGGTGTCACCACCCTGGTCCAACAGCGCCTTCCGACGCCGGCGAAGCTGGGCCACCACGCTGGTGTAGGCCACGCGGATCTCCCCCTGGGAGGCGGTGGATTTCACTCCGATCTGCTCGTAGAACGCCTGAGTCATGGCTCGTCCATTAGCTCCCGTTGACGGCGTCGGCCACTCGACGGGCCACTACCGCGATCTCGTCGTCACTCAGCGTGCGAACGTCGAGCTTGAGCACGCCGTCCCCTACCCGCGCCACCACGGGGGGTTTTCCGATACGCAGTGCCGTGGCCAGGCGATCTTCGTCCCCGCTGGCCACCACCACCACCTCCGTGGGCAGCGGGACCGCGGCCAGCGCCCCACCGCCAGACCATCCCGTGTCCCGTCGCCGCTCGCACACCACCCCTGCCTCCCCGAGCGCGGCCTCCAGAGCGCCTGCCCGCGCCCCCAAGGCCTCGAGCGAGGCGCCGAGCATCCCGTCGACCGGCGTTGGATCGCCCGCAGCATGGAGCGCCAACGTCGCCTCCAGTGCGGCCAGGGTCACCTTGTCCACCCGCAGGGCTCGGTACATCGAATGCCGACGGAGCCGCCTGACCACCTCGGCCCGCCCCACGACGATACCGGCCTGGGGTCCCCCGAGCAGCTTGTCCCCAGAGAAGGTCGCCAGGTGCACGCCCTCCGCGACCGCCTCCCGAACCGAAGGCTCGCCGTGGGTCCCGTGCAGGCTGCCGCTGCCGATGTCCTCCACCACCAGTAGACCTTGCGCTGCGGCGAAGTCGACCAACTCGCGGCGAGACACCGCGGCCGTGAAGCCCACGACCCTGAAATTGGACGGGTGCACCCGCAGAAGC
>JAFDJI010000807.1 GCA_019307545.1 Deltaproteobacteria bacterium
GCCGTGTCCAAACCCGTGTACCCGGGACCGGAGTGGCACGTGTCGCACGCCAACGCGTGGGCGTCTGTCAACGCGAAGAAGGTGTGGTCGAAGGTCGCGTCGGGCCAGGTCGTCGCCACGTGGCACGTCGCGCAGTCCTGGCCCACGAAGTGCTCCACCGGGCGCTCTGCCTCGTGGCACGACCCGCACACCGTTGACTGACCTTCGTACCCGGGACCGGGATGGCACGCGGTACATGCGAGTGCGTGGGAGTCCGAGAGGGCAAAAAAGGCATGGTCGAAGGTCGCGTCGGGCCAGGTCGTCGCCACGTGGCACGTCGCACAGTCCTGGCCCACGAAGTGCTCCACCGGGCACTCTGCCTCGTGGCACGACCCGCACACCGTTGACTGACCTTCGTACCCGGGACCGGGATGGCACTCGATACACGCGACCGCGTGGGCATCGGCAAGGGCAAACAGGGTGTGGTCGTAGGTGGCGTCCTCCCACACCGTCACCTCGTGGCAGCCGACGCAGTCCTCGTCCACGAAGTGCTCGAGGGGCCTCACGGGCTCGTGGCACGACTCGCAAGCGACCGAGAGGCCGGTGAAGTCCGATCCGGTGTGGCACTCCGCGCACGCCAAAGCGTGCGCATCCTCGATCGGCAGCGGTGCGTGGTCGTAGGTGGGGTCGTCCCACAGGGTCGGCTCGTGGCACAGCACACACGCCGCATCCTCGTAGTGGTCCACGGGTCGGTCCGACTCGTGACAGGCCGTGCACTCGGAGGACAGCCCGCTGAAGTCCGCCCCATCGTGGCACGCCCGGCAATCGAGATCGTGCCCCACCTGGAGGGGGAAGAAGGAGTGGTCGACGTGCGCGTCCTCCCAGGCGGTCGGGCTGTGGCAGCCCCCGCATTCCTCGCCGATGAAGTGGCCGGTCGGACGCTCGGACTCGTGGCAGGCAACACAGAGGGCGTCGAGCCCGGTGTAGCCGCCGTCGGTGTGGCACTGCACACACTCGAGGTCATGCGCGTTCACGAGGGGGAAGAAGCCGTGGTCCACCGTCCCCCACCCTTCCTCGGTGTGGCACTCCCCGCAGTCGTCGGGGTCGTGGGGCACGGGCCGGTCTGCCTCGTGGCACCCCGCACACGCGATGGGCAGATCACCAGACCCCGGCGTGTGGCAGTCCTCGCACACAAGGTCCACATGGCGCCCGCGCAGCATGAACGCGTCCCCGTGGGGCTCCTGATCCCAAACCGTGCCACAGGCCTCCAGCCCCGCCGCGAGGGGGAGGACCAACAGCACCAGGATCAGCGTACTCCACGCGAGATCCCATCGGGAAGCTCCAGAATCGAACCGCAACAGCTTTCCAGCGCTCCTCGGATGGACGGGTTTGGCATCGTTCGGACCCGATCCGCACCGACCGGAGTACCTACAACAAGGCTAGCCGCTTGTCCCCCTCCGTGCAGCAGCTCGAGGTTGGCAGCCGACGGCGGGCCCCTACCAGGCGTAGGGCAGGCAAACCTCGGCAGACGTCGTACCGCTCGGATTCCACAGCCAGGTCTTCACCGTCCCCGAGACGTCCGCACAGTCGTCGTTGACGGGGGTCGCCCGCGCCAGGCAGTAGTCGTCGGCCTGCCCCACGTCGGCACAGAACAAGGGCGCGGTCCCGTCGCGGTCGATGCAGCGCTGCGCGCCGGTGCAGGGGAGCACGCACACGCCGGCAGTCACCGGCAGGCCAGAGGC
This sequence comes from Deltaproteobacteria bacterium, assembly GCA_019307545.1. Lineage (GTDB taxonomy): Bacteria > Myxococcota_A > UBA796 > UBA796 > JAFDJI01. The sequence goes on from JAFDJI010000807.1 coordinate 1,722, forward strand.
GCCGGTTGGCTCGCACCACGAGGCGTACTCGACCTGCCAGCAGGTGTCCCCTGTGGTGTCGCACGACTCACCGACCCAGGGGAAGTCGTAGGGATTGTCGGCGTTCAGGCGTGGGAACGCATTGGCGTCGTCGAGGCGCGTGAAGGTATGGCCGGCATCGAGGAGGTCGAGGATGACGTCCTCGAGGTGGCTCGCCGTGTACTGGTGGGTGTCGTGGAACAGCACCACCCCGCCGTCGAAGGCCGCGGTCTGGTCGAGGATGAACCCCCGCATGTCGGACTCGAATCCCGATGGGATGCGCCAGTACTCGGACCGGGTGCAGGTGCCGCCCGAGGCGTAGCACCAGTCGGCGGTGTCAATGTGCCAGCCGGCGATCAGGAAGCCGTGGTCCTCGCGGACGATGTCCGAGGTGCGACACGTCGAGTCGCCGAAGGGGAACCGGAAGAACGCCGGGGTGACCCCGAAGGCCTCGATCGCCTCGGTCGTGTCGTCCACCTCCCAATGGACCTGGGCCTCCGCGGCCAGGGCCAGGTCGGTGTGGTCCCAGGTGTGGTTGCCGATGTCGAACAGGGGGTCGGTGGCGATGTCGTCGGCGATGTTCCACAGCGATGGGTCGTCAACCTTGCGTCCCACCATCAGGAAGGTGGCGGGGACGTTGTGGGCACGCAGGGTGGCCAGGATCTGCGGGGTGACCGTGGCGGGGGGACCGTCGTCGAAGGTCAGCGCTACCTTGCCGTGTAGGGGGG
>JAFDJI010000808.1 GCA_019307545.1 Deltaproteobacteria bacterium
TTCCTCCACGGTGAGGGAGCATCCGCGCAGGGGCGCTCCCTCCAGCCGGCCATACAGGGTCACCGAGCCATCGGAGTGCACCACGCCCTCGTCCATGGTCTCGATGGCCAGGGTTCCGTCCAGGTTGCACAGGTCGTAGAAACGGAGCTGCCCGACCTGCTCCGGCTCCAGCAGATTGCCGTTCGCCGGCGATACCGCGACCACCCTGAGCCATGGGGGTGGCAGGTAGGGGGTGTCCGGGGTGCCCCACAGCTGGCTGGAAAGCTCGGTCATGCCGTACTCGGTGACGATGCGGGCGGGGCGGAGCCGGGCCTCGGCCCGGCAATACAGGTCGGTCTCGGCGACCGTACGGCGCCGCCCCTTGAAGCCGCCGGTGACCATGAGCACCGAGTCCGCCGGGAGCAAGGGTACCTCCTGCGAGAGCCAGTCGGCGAGCGCGAAGCCGGTAGTGGCCACGAACAGCGGGTTCGAGGTCGTTCGGACCCGGATGTCCAAAGAGGTGCGGGCCAGGCTCCCGCTCTCCACGTGCCACGTCGCGTCGCCGAAGAGGGCGATCATGTGGGAAAGGGAGGAATCCGCCGCCTGGGCGGGGTCTTCCAGGAGCGCGAGGGCGTCGGGGGGGGCATCCGGCACACACTGACGGAACCACGCGGTGGCGCCTCGATCGTATAGGTCGGTGGCGCGCATGTAGTGAACGCCCCGCCGCACACTGGTGGTGCCAGAGGTGCGGAAGGCCACCGCCGCATCGGCGGGATCCACGGTGCCGATGCGCAGCCGTCGAAACAGGTCCACCGGAATGGCCGGGATGTCCTGCCATCGCTCGGGCGGTCGGTCGGAGAGCGCCTCGAGCGCCGGGTCGTGCCTGCGTTGCCAGTTGTGGATGTCCAGTGCGAGGTCCTCGAAGGGCTCGGGCGGTTCGCCCTCCAGGCTCTCGTAGATGTACGCCTCCACGCGTTTTGCGAGATCGGCGGCGTCACCGCTCCAGGGGTTGTTGCTCACGCTGGGGTCTCCTCCTCTGCACGGGCGAGCGCCTCCACGAAGCCCTCGATCTGCGCGTCGGTAACACAAACCGGCGGGGTGAGGCCGAGAACCTCGCCGCGGGTACCGGCCGGTAGGACCAGGTATCCCATGCTCTGCAGCGTACGCGAAATGGCGAGGGAACGTGTGCCGAACGCCACGCCAAGCATGAGACCGCGGCCGCGCACGTCCCAGCCTCGATCGCCGAGCCGTTCGGCCAGGCGCGCACCCCGCTCCCGGGCTCGACCGGGCAGGTCCTCCTCCTGCAGGAGGCCGATGACCGCGAGCGCCGCCGCGCAGCCCAGCGGATGTCCGAGGAAGGTCTGGGTGTGCAGCGCCTCGCCGGTGGAGGCACCCCAGGTGTCCATGACGGCCCGGGTCCCCAGGCACGCGGAAAGTGGCAGACCACCGGCCAGCGCCTTTCCTACGCACATCAGGTCCGGGACCACGCCCTCCTCTTCTGTGGCGAACAGTGCGCCAGTGCGCCCCATTCCGGTCTGAACCTCGTCCAAGGCGAAGAGCGCGCCCCCCTCGCGGGCGACTCGTGCGATGTCGGCGAGCCACCCGGCTGGCGCAGGAATCATTCCGCCCCGGCCCAGGATGGGCTCGGCGATGACCAACCCGACCTTGTCGCCCACGAGGACGTCTGCGAGTTGCTGCGGGTCGCAGCCCCAGGGCAGACGCCGCACCCGATCGGCAGCCACGATGTCCCTGAAGGGGTCGGTGAAGGCCTCCTTGTAGCCCTGCAGGGGGAGCACTCCGAGGGTCAGGCCATGGTAGCCACCCTCGAACGCCACCACCCCGGTCCGACCGGTGGCCACGACCGCGGTCTTCACCGCGGCCTCTACCGCGTCCGAGCCAGAGAGGCCGAGGATGGACACCTCCAACTCTCCCGGTGCGATCCGGGCCAGGGCGTCCAACAGCGCGATCCGGGTGGCGTCCGGCCAGGCATCCCCCATGGCGTGGAGCAGCCGACCGCTCTGTCGGCGCACCGCCTCGACCACGCGTGGGTGCCGGTGCCCGACGAAGGCCACGCCAAACCCGCTGGTGAGGTCGACGTACACGTTGCCATCCACGTCGCGGACGTTGGCGCCCACCGCTTCCGACCACACGAGGGGATCGTCGTCGGCCGCACCCAGCGCCGCCGCCCTTCTCGCCCGACGCGCCGTGATCGCCGGGCACTCGTGCACGGACAGCACGTCCACCCGGCGGCGAGACGCCGGGCCGGGGACCTCGGTGCGCAGCACTGGAAGCCAATCGCCGGTCATCGAGCCTCCGCCCTTGCGGAACTAACCCCCTACGACCGCGAACACCCGGCAGTCGCCATAGTGGAGCACGTTCGGGTCGTATCCGAATACCACGCAGTCGCTCTGGGCGCCGGTCAGGTCCGTGACGTCGATCCGCCAGGTGAGGAACTCGTAGTCACATGGAAAGGCGGTGGACAGGTC
>JAFDJI010000809.1 GCA_019307545.1 Deltaproteobacteria bacterium
CAAGCGCGGTGGCTTCGTGTCGGTGCCCAAGGCCTGGTCCTGGGCGGACCTGGGCCCCAGGGTAGTGGAGTACGACGGCAAGCCATTCCGGATCCTCGCGGAGTAGCTCCTACCGTTAGATGGTGTCGACCGCGCTGAGCAGGCGGAGCAGGGTCGTCACGTGGATCCGCTCCTCGGAGATGAGCCGGTCCACGACGTCACGGCTGTCCTTCTCGACCATCGGGCGTATCTCGTGGAGGAACAGGATGGAGTCCTTCTCGAACTCGATCGCCAGGTGAAGCGCTTCGGTGGCAGTGGCGCCCTTGACCGCGGCACGAGCGGCAGGCGCATCCGGGAACACCGGTGGCAGTGGCGCCCTTGACCGCGGCACGAGCGGCAGGCGCATCCGGGAACACCTGGGTACCCGCGAGCAGGCGGATGTAGGAGACATACTCGTCGTCCTCACGCCAGCCACCGGACTCCTCTCCCATGGTCTCGAGGATCTGCTCGAAGGTGGCGGCGTGCCTTTGTTCCTCGTCCCGCAGGAACTCGAAGATCTTCCGGACCTCGGGGTCCTCCAGGTACTTCAGCGCCTCGTCGTAGAAGGCCTCTCCGGCGTCTTCGACCTGTTTGGCCATGTCCACGGCCTCGCTGGCCGACAAGATGGCGTCCATGGATGTCCTCCGCGCGGTGCACCGCTCTGCTCACGTACCCTCTCCGAGTAACGTCCGGGATCCCCGCCCGCAGCGATAGCGTCAGATCCCGCCGCCGTCCTCGAAGCACTCCTGCCGGGCCCGCTCCTGGGTAACCACGCTGCCCGGAGGCACGCTGTGGGTGAGCCAGACGTTGCCGCCGATGACCGAGCCGCGACCGATGGTCACCCGGCCGAGGATGGTCGCACCCGAATAGATGATCACGTCGTCCTCCACGATCGGGTGCCGGTCGATGCCCTTGATGGGTTTGCCCTCCTCGTCCAGCGGGAAGCTCTTCGCGCCCAGGGTGACGCCCTGGTAGATCCGGACCCCCTTCCCGATGATCGCGGTCTCACCGATGACGACACCGGTGGCGTGGTCGATGAAGAACTTCTCGCCGATTCGCGCGCCCGGGTGGATGTCCACCCCGGTGACCCCATGGGAGTACTCGCTGATGATGCGTGGAATGAGCGGGGCACCGAGGAGGTAGAGTTCGTGCGCCAGCCGGTGGTCGGTGATCGCCCGGAGGCCGGGGTAGCTGAAGACGACCTCCTCGAGGCTCTGGGCCGCGGGGTCGCCCTCGTAGTGGGCCTGGACATCGGTCGCGAGGACAGAGCGCAGGTCGGGAAGCCGGGAGAGGAAGCCCAGGGTGATGCGTTCGGCTCGCTCGTCACGGGCCTCGCGGGTGTCGGGATAATCGTCGCAGAACAGGCACAGACCCCGCTTGACCTGCTCGTGGAGCGTATGGAGTACCCGGTCGAGGGTAGACCCGACGTAGTAGCCCAGGCTCTCCTCGGTGAGGTCCCAGTCGCTGTAGTAGCCGGGGAAGAGGACCGCCCGCAGCGAGTCGACCATGGCGATCAGCTCGTCCCGGGAGGGGAGCAGGTGCCGATGCGAACCCCTCGCCCGGGGTCGAACCAGCTCCATGTCTGCCGAGCAAAGGGCCTCGACCACCTCGCCGAGCGCCCGGTACTCGCCGATTCCGCCTGTCTCCTCTCCCGGTCGATCACCCATTGTCGCCCTCGAACAGCCAGGTGCTGAGGTAGCGCTCGCCGGTGTCCGGCACGATGACCACGATGGTCTTGCCCGCGCTGTCCGGACGCCGCGCCACCTCGATCGCCGCCCAGACGGCGGCGCCCGCGGAGATCCCACACAGGATGCCCTCCTCGCGGGCCATTCTCCGGGCTGTCGCGCCCGCATCCTCGTCGCTTACCCGCACCACCTCGTCGATCTCCTCGGGTTCCAGGATCGCGGGGACGAAGCCGGCGCCGATCCCCTGAATCTTGTGGGGTCCGGGGTCTCCGCCGGACAGGATCGGCGAGCCCACGGGCTCGACGGCCACGGCGCGGAAGGATGGCTTGTAGTGGCGGAGCACCTGGCTGGTGCCGGTGATCGTGCCGCCGGTCCCCACCCCGGCGACCAGGATGTCGACAGCACCGTCGGTGTCCCGCCAGATCTCCTCGGCGGTGGTCCGCCGGTGAACCTCCGGGTTTGCCGGATTCTCGAACTGCTGGAGCATGAGGTACTTCGGGTCGCTGTCCAGCAGCTCTTGTGCCTTGTCGATCGCCGCGCGCATTCCCCCCTCACCCGGAGTGAGGACCAGCTTCGCCCCCAGCGCCGTGATGAGCTTTCGACGCTCCTGACTCACGGTGTCGGGCATGGTGAGGACCACCGGGTAGCCCGTGGCGGCGCGCACGAAAGCAATCCCGATGCCGGTGTTGCCACTGGTCGGCTCGACGATCACCGTGTCTGGACCGAGCCGCCCGTCGCGCTCGGCCGCCTCGACCATGGACAGGCCGATGCGGTCCTTCACGCTCGCGCACGGGTTGAAGAACTCCAACTTGGCGAGCACCTGGGCGTGGAGCCCCTCGGTGATTCGGTTGAGACGGACCAGTGGGGTGTTGCCCACCAGCTTGGTGATGTCCTCTGCGATCGTCGCCATCTGCACCTCTTGCGTCCAGTCACCCGCCACATCGAGAAACGCTACATTGCGAGGATCGCGCGGCTAGAAGTCCCCTCCGCCCGATGGCGTCGGGTAGAACAGGAGGTACACCGGCAGGTCGCCCCAGTTGGC
>JAFDJI010000810.1 GCA_019307545.1 Deltaproteobacteria bacterium
CCGGGCTCGACAGCACCCCGATGCCGTCCTACGCCGACTCCCTGGACGAGACGGAGCGGTGGCAGCTGGTGTACTACTGTCTGTCCCTCTCCCGCAGGACGACCGTGCGCGACTGGCTGCTCCACCCTCCGCTCTGGAACCACCGCATCCAGCGGTGAGATCGAATATGCGCGCCACAATGTCGTCCTGCTGGGTGACGGAGGTACTCCGATGACAAGAGCGCTCGTCATCTGGCTCGCGTCGCTGCTTCCCCTCGCAGTGTCGGGGCCCGAGGACATCCCGGTGGAGACCGCCGAGCCCGGTTCGGAGACCACCGAGCCCGGTTCGGAGACCGCCGAGCCCGGTTCGGAGACCGCCGAGCCCGCGGAAGTGGAGGCGAACGTCTCGGTCATCGGGACCATCACCACCCAGGCCGCACCATCCACGGAAACGCTCGAGGTGACCCAGGACCACCCCGTTTGCGGAGACGCGGTTCCCTCCGAGGTGGTCGTGGTCGCGGACGGCAAGTTGGCCAACGCGGTGGTGTTCATCGACGGCATCGAGGTCGATCCGGCCCCCGAGCCAGTGGAGGCGGTACTGGACCAGGTGGGCTGCATCTACATCCCCCACGTGCAGGCCTTGCCGGTCGGAAGCAACATCACCGTGGTGAACAGCGACGACGTGCTCCACAACACCCACGCCTTCCTCGGCGGCAGTCGCACCATCTTCAACCTGGCCATGCCGCAGAAGGACCAGCGCATCTCCCGACCGCTCCGCAGGGCAGGGCTGGTGGACGTGAGGTGCGATGCCGGGCACACCTGGATGTCCGCCTACATCTACGTCTTCGATCACCCCTACTACGCGGTGACCGGAGGGGACGGGACCTACACCCTGCGGGACGTGCCCCCGGGGACCTACACCCTGACCGTGTGGCACGAAAAGCTCGAGACCCAATCCCGCGAGATCACCGTCGCTCCAGACGCACCGGTTCAGGCGGACTTCGAACTTTAGCCCGGATGCGCCATCCGCCCGACGCAACCTACGGAATGAGCGCGTAGCCGAGGCCGAGGCCAACGCCGAGCGCGATGCCTGCGAACAGCGCCATGAACAGTGCCGCCCACGGGGAGGTCCATCCCATCCTCACCCGTTCCTGGGGGGTGGGGGAGAAGCGATGGTCCAGCAACGAGAAGATCGGGAGCTCTTCCATGTGTCCTCCCCGAGGCTTGGCCATCCGCGGCGTGGGTGTGGCGAGAGACGGCACGGCTTGGTCGCCGTCCAAGAGATCGATGAGCATTTCTTCCTGAGTTGGCTCGGGATCGTCCGCGGCCAGGAGGTCGTAGCTCTGTGGATCCCTTGGCTGGTCCTTGGCGCTCAAGTCCGCCTCCCGAAAGTCGCCCTCCCGCCCCCACGAGCGGGTTGGAGCGTGCACTGGAATCCTAGTCCCATGGCGGCAAATGGACCCTTACGTCGTCATGTCATGAGCCCGACCCGGGCTCGGCGTCACGCTCACCTGATGCCCTGGCGGGCGTCCTGCCCCCGCGGCATCCCGGTCACCAGCCGGAGGAGCAGCGCCGCCGGAGTGGCCAGCGGTCGCGTGGTGCGGGTCAACAGCAGGTCGGTGTCCATCCGCCCGTTCCGTACGGTGGGGCCGAAGGCGCTCCGATAGGCGCCGGTGGCGGTGATGGTGAGCTCTGGCGGGAGGTCGGCCTCGGTCACCGGCACCCCCAGCGACTCCAGGGCCGCCCGGCCGCGGCGGACCACCGGCCGGACGACGTGGTCCTCTTCCGCGACCCCGAGATCGGCCACCAGCGACTTCAACCGCTCCAGCGCTTCGCCCTGAAGCGTATCTGCGGTGGTGGCGATGCGGACGCGTACCCCAATCGCGTGCAGTGCACGGGCTGCCTTCTGGACCCGCCAGTGGTCGTCCGGAGCCCTGAGCGCGTCGTTGCGCTCGGGATCCGGATGGTCCAGGGAAAGCTGTACCGCAGCGTCACGGTCAGCGAGGACCTCCATCCGCTCCAGCACCCGAGGCGTGAACAGGGCGCCGTTGGTGTTCACCACAGTGGGAAGGAGGTCCGCGAGGTCTGCGACGGCCTCGGGCATCCACCGCAGGAGGAACGGCTCGCCTCCCGTCACCCCGAGCGCGGTGAACCCCAGGTCCTTCGCCTCGTGTGCGATCTCGAGCACCCGCTTCCGCGAAAGCGAGCGTCGGGGAGCGGTCGGCGAGGACTGGGTGAGGCAATAGCGGCAAGCGAGGTTGCAGTCGTAGTTGGTGTAGATCCACACCCGGCCGGGCAGCACCCCGGATGCCACCGCCTCGGCGATATCTTTCACAGCAGACCCCGGGTGATGAGGTGGACGCGGCTCACGAGACCTCCGGACGGGCGGGAGCCTAACCTGCGCTCCATGGGATAGTGAATGGTCTGGTCCGGCGATCCGTCCCACCGGGCGCCATCCTTGTCGGGGACGCCACATGAAGGTT
>JAFDJI010000811.1 GCA_019307545.1 Deltaproteobacteria bacterium
GTGGAGAGCGCGGTAAAGAAGCTGTCCCTGCCCCGAAGCGGGAAGGAGCCGATCCGGGTGCGGGTGACCATACCCTTCTAGAGGCCATTTTCGGTCGGCTCCTCGACCCGCGCCACGATCACGGAGATGTTGTCGGTGCTTCCGCGAGCGATGGCGCGCTCCATGCAGGCCACCGCGGCCGCCTGCGGGTCGGGGGTGTGCCGGAGCACGTCAGCCACCGATACGTCGTCCACCGCGCCCCACAGCCCGTCGGTGCACAACAGGATCCGGTCGCCACGAGCCAAGGGGACACGGCCGCTGTCCCGCCCCGACTCGAGCCGCAGCTCCGCGTCGTCTCCGAGCCCCCGCGAGCCGAAGATGAAGTTCTGGGCCAGGTGCCCGGCTTCCTCTCCTTCCGTCACCCCGTCGCGCCGAGCGAACTCGCGCTGGGTGTGGTCGGGGGTAAGGCACTCCAACCGGCCGTCCCGATACAGGTACAGGCGGGAGTCACCGACCTGCACCCAGGACGCGTACCCCCCAAGGACCCAGCACGCGGTCAGGGTGGTGCCCATGCTCACCCTTCCCTCCACCACCGCCCGCTGGTGCAGGCGCCGGTGCGCGTCGAGCACGTACTGGTGCAGCGCACGGTCCGGGTCTCGGGGACGTCCAGATGCATACAGCTTCGCCATCACCCGGACCGCCACCGTGGAAGCGAGATCGCCCTGCTCGTGTCCCCCCATGCCATCGCACACTGCCAGCAGCACACCCGCCCCATCGGCGCGCTCGGTGCGCTCGCCGTCGGCCACGCGGTAGCTGATCCGCCCCTCCTGGCAGATCAGATAGTTGTCCTCATTGTGGGACCGGCCGCCGCGTTCCGGTCCCACCCCCACCGAGCAAACCAAGCCAATGGAGTAGGCCATGCGCGCAACCTACCATTGACCTCGCCGCCAGGCACAACACCCGGGCTGCGTCCTACTGCTCCACGATCTCGTAGATGGCTTGCTCGATGACGAAGCGATCCCCGGAGTCCAACCGGATGTCCGCGCCATTCTCGGGGGCGGTCTGATACCGTCCTTCGCCCTTCTGGAGGAAGAACGGGGCATAGCCATCCGACTTCTTGTAGGTGCCGAGGTAGTCCGAGACGACCACTTCGTCGCCCGAGTGGGTGAAGGTCAGGGTGATCCCATGCAGCTTCAAGGTGCGCGGCTGACCCGTCGGTAGCCCCTTGGTGAACAGGGCTGCAGCGAGCGGATCATCGACGTCCATCTCCAGGATCTTCGCGCGCGGGTCGGGCAGGGAGGCGTCTACCCCGAGTTGCATGCGCACGGCGAAGTCCTCCTCTCCCTGATCGTCGCGCCGAATCACCTCGAGCACGTGCTTCTCCGGGTCGGTGTACTTCACCTCGGCGGGATCATCGCCGTCGACCAGCACCTCTGTGGGGGCCAGCAACTCCAGCGAGCCGCGACGACCTCGCACCTGGAGTCGGAAGTAGTCCATGGCCTCGAAGACCTGGTCCTCCACCATGCGGTTCTCGGGGACGATCAGGTCGGCATCGGTGTGGTTTCCACACACGACCCCACCCTTCACCATCCACCCGATCTGGAGCACCTGCATGCGACGCGACAGCTCGAACTGCGCAGCACTGTCGTCCATGAACACCACCTGGCGCGGAGCCTCTTCGGGGGGCTCTTCCACAGGGGCCTCTTTCGCGGGGATCTCCGCCGCCGGAGCTTCCTTCGCGGGGACCTCCACCGCTTCCTCTTCGGCGGGCTCGTCCTCCCACTCCTCTTCGTCCTCCCACTCCTCCTCTTCGTCCTCCAACTCCTCCTCTTCGTCCTCCCACTCCTCCTCTTCGTCCTCCCACTCCTCCTCTTCGTCCGCAGGAGCCTCCTCTTCCTTTGGGGCCTCCTCTTCCTTCGGGGTCTCCTCTTCCGCGGGGGCCTCCTCTTCCGCCCAGGCCGCTTCCGCGGGCGTCGCCTCCTCCGAGGCGACTTCCTCGACGGGGGTCTCCATCTCCCAATCCGAGTCCTCGGACCAGCGCGCCGACTCCTCGGTGGGCTCCTCTGCCGCCTCCTCCTCTGGCCACTCCTCCTCGAGGATCGGCACGTCCGTCAGCGGCCGCAACACCTCGGTGTCGGCATCCGTGTCGTCGGCATCTGCCGCGCCGGTATCCAACGCATCCCAGGAGTCCAGCGCAACCGGTTCTGGCTCGTCGGTGAAGTCGGGTAGCTCGAAGTCCCCGTCCTCGAACCGGCCTGGTTGCCCGAGCTCGACGTCCTCCTCCGGCGTCGGCTCGACCTCTTTGTCCCCGAACCCCTCGATCTCCTCGATCTCGTCGTCGACTGCTTCCACCTCTCCTTCGTAAACGTCGAGGACCTCCTCCTCCTTGACCGCGGGCACGGGGGGCGGCACCTCGTCGCGCACGGGTGCGGGGCGCGTCGACAGCTTCTTCTTCAGGGACTGCGACAGCCGCTCCTTGA
>JAFDJI010000812.1 GCA_019307545.1 Deltaproteobacteria bacterium
CGCACAGGTTTCCTGGCCGTTGCAGAACGCAGCGTCGTCGCAGCCGCAGATCAGGGCCGAGGCGGTGATCTGGACGTCGTCGACGGCCATGTCGCCCGACCAGCTGCTCCCGGTGACGCCGCGCAGGCGCAGCCGGATGTTGGTTCCGACGTAGGCCGAGAGATCGACGTTCGCCTGGAGGTAGGGGTCACTCTGAGACGCCTGCTGCGTTCCAGAAAGAGTGAACTCCGTCGTCCAGCTCGTGCTGCAGCCGGGTGCAACCTCGGCGTACAGCGTCCCCATGTCGGCCCCGACCATGTGGTACCAGAAGGTCATCGTCGTATCGATCGCGCCGTTCAAGTCGATGCAGGGGCTCTGCAGTAGAGCCGTCTTGTTCGGGTAGCCGGTTCCGTCGCCGGACGCCTCGGTGAAGAGAAAGAAGCCCGAGCTGCTGCCGGTCGTGTGATCCACCAACGGACCGGTGTCGCTCGAGGGCGTGCCTCCGCTGCCCCGCGTCCAGTCGATGTCGTCCCCTCCGACGTTGCTCCAGTTCCCGAAATCGGTCTCGAAGTCGTCATCGAGCAGTACGACCTGGGAGGCGCCGCAGGACCCCGGCGTACACGTGGCCGAAGGGATGTCGCAGGTCTCGACGCCATTGCATACGTTCGCGTCGTCGCAGTCCAGGTCCGCGAAGCAGACCGCGGAGCGCAGGATCGTGAGGTCCTGGACCGTGGCGCCGGCGTTGTAGATGTTGGGCGCTCCGAAGCTGCTGGAGCTGCCGTCGTTGTAGTTCGAGACCGGCGTGATATGGGCGCCCGGATCCTCTTCCAGCTTGAACACCTCGGTGCTGCCGACGCCGGTCGGAGGCTCGACTCCCTCGCCCACCGGGCCGAAGACGGGTGCGCCACCATCGTCGAAGATCGTGATCTGGGTGTTGGTGTTCGAGACGGAGAAGCTCTGGGCCGTGATGTAGGTGCCCGAGGCACCGTCGGCCGCCTGGACGTTGATCCACCAGTCGCCCTGGGTCGGATCGTAGCTGACGTCGTCGGGCAGATCCTCGGAGACCGTGATGATGCTGCCGGCGCGCAGGTCGGACCAGATGGCATGCTGGGTCAGCGTGAGGAGCGTCGTCGTCTCACCGACCCCGCCGGTGTCGTCGCTGACCAGGAACTGCCATCCCCGCAGGTCGAGGTGATCGACCGTGACCAGCAGCTCGAACCAGTCGCCGCCGTTGCCCGCGACGGTTCCCCAGTAGCTGTCCGAGGCGCCGTCCCTCAGGAATTCGGCGTCCGACACCGCGTTGTATTCGTTCAGGATCAACGGCGCGGCGCCCCTGTTGGCGATGCCCGGACTGGGCGCCACCAGCTCGACCAGCGTGACACCGCCATCCGGGAGCCGTCCCCACGAAATGTCCGCGGCCAACGTGCCGAAGATGACGGAGTCGATCTCCACCAGCCCGGCGTCGCTCAGGACGACCGAGTCCCCGAGTGGGTTCAGGGCGAACTTGGTGTGCAACGGGCCCTCGGTGGGCTCGTTGTCGGCCCAGACCACGAACCGGCAGCCCGAGCACAGGCTGGTTCCGAGCGGGAAGCGCCACAGGTCTGGCTTCAAGAAGTCGTTGCTCAGGTGCATGCCACCCAGCTCGACCGCCGTCGGCGAGGCGTTGTAGATCTCGATCCAGGGGTCGAAGTCTCCCGCCACGTCCTGGTTGACCGAGACGTTCGAGGGCAGCACCTCGTTGATGTAGAGCTCGGGAGGGGGGGCGGCCGGCACGCTGACGCTGTTGAACGCTCCGGGGGTCCCGCCGGCGCCAGTGCTGGCGGCCCAGTTGGCCGGATCGTTGTTGTCCAGATCCGGATCGATCAGCTCCAGGGAGGGGCCGGTGCCCGCCGGTGTCGAGGGCCAGGGCGCGCTGTTGGTGTATTCGACCCGATCCACCTCGGCGCCATTCTGGTCCCTCAGCACCACGCTGGTGCCGAGGGTCGGCAGGCTCTCCTCGTACTCGGCGGCCACGAAGCGCCCGCTGCCGTATTCGGCGCGGAACGCGGCGTCGTCGTACGCCAGGAGCAGGTAGCCCTGCGGCAGCAGGACGGTGCCCGGCGGGATGGTCAGCCCGAGGCCCTCGACCGTCCACCCCGAGAGATCCAGCGCCTCGCTGGACGACAGATTGAAGATCTCCACGAACTCGTGGGCGATCCCTCCGGTCGGGGCGTACATGATCTCGCTGATCACGACCGGCAGAGCCGAAGTCTGCAGCTCAGGGATCTCGCCCGACACCCGGTGGGTGCCGAAGAGATGCGGCCGGCGCACGGCCAGGTAGTCGTTCTCGAGGATATCGACGGCCTCGGTCAGGGTTTGCGGAGTCCCGTACTGACCCCACTTGGCCGCATCCAGCGCCGCCTCGTTGCCCGTCGAATTCGCATCGATCAGCGACACCAGCTCGTCGATGCGATTCTCGTGCAGCGGGTGGACCAGCAGC
>JAFDJI010000813.1 GCA_019307545.1 Deltaproteobacteria bacterium
CGGGGTGTTCTCCCAGCGCGACGGGGTCTACAACCTCACCGGTGATGGGGTGATGACCCTGCGGGAGATCGCTACTGCCATGGGGCGCCGCTTCGTGGGTCTACCGGTCGAGGTGCTGCGAAAGGGCCTGGGGGTCCTGCACCGCCACGACCTCGCCCCCTACGGACCGGAGCAGGTCATCTTCCTCCAGTATCGGCCGGTAATGGCTACCGAGCGGCTGAAGAACGAGTTCGGCTATGTCCCACGGCGAGACAGCCGGCAGGTCTTCGAGGTCTACCGCCAGAGCCGGGTGAACGGCGGGCCGCGGGCGGGCAATCGCCACTCGGACGATTCGGTGGTTCAGATGATCGGAGACGTGACCGAATAGAGGCACACGACCGATCCCCAGTGGTCTCGATGCCTCGCACCTTCATCGCCATTCGTGACATCCCCTCCGACCAGCAGCGTCGGTGGATGGTGGTTGCTGGGCTCTTCGCCCTGGTCGGCTACGGCATATCGCTGGCGTTCCAGCTGGCGGAAGGCACGGGTGTGACCCGGTTCAACATCGGGGAGATCGCGGTGCTCGTCGCGGCCTCGCTGGCACTGTGGGCAGGCTTGCACCATCGCGTTCGCATAGCTGCGTGGCTTCTGGTGGGTTCGGTCTGGCTCGAGCTGATGACCGCACTGGTCCAGAGCGAGGTGGGCCTCGCAAGGCCCACGATCATCGCCTTCGCGCCGCTGGCGCTCGGAGTCGGCCTGCTCTTCGGCATCCGAGCGATCGTGTGGATGGTCGCCGCCACGAGCATCGCTGCGGCCGTGGCCCCGGTGCTGGGACACCTCGTCGGCTACGGTCCCGCAAGCCTCGCCTCCCACCCGTACGACGCGACCATCTTCGCGATCAGCATGTTCGCGATGGCGGGGCTGATGGCCGTGTTCATGCGCTCCTACAGCGAAGCGATCGACCAGGTGGAGCGCCAAGCGGCGAAGGTTGCCGAGCTGGTGGAGGGCTCTCCCGACGCGATGGTCTCTCTCGATCCGGACGGCCGGGTCGAGGCCTTCAACCAAGCGGCGGAGCGGCTGCTGTACACACCGAGGACCGAGGCAATCGGCCGCTTGGTGCACGACCTGCCACTCGATCTCGTTGGCAAAACGGACAGCGACGAGGCCACACCGCTCCTCTTCCCAAAGGATGGAGACCGGGTGGAGCTCGAGGTGGCCGACCGGGGCGTAGTCCTGGAGGCGCTGGCGCGACGTGCCACCCGCGCAGGGGGGCAGGAGGGCACTCTTCTGGTGCTGCGCGACATCACCGAGCGCAAGATGGCGGAACGGCGCGCTCGAACACTCCAGCAGCAGCTGGAGCGCGCCCAGCGCATGGAGGCCATCGGGCTCCTGGCCGGTGGCGTGGCGCACGACGTGAACAACCTGCTCACGGTGGTCGGTGCATTCGCCAGCCTGTCCGGTGACTCCGACGATCCCGACGTCCGCGAGATGTCGGGCGAGCTGATGGAGGTCCAGGAACGGGGCGCCGAGCTGACCAGGCGACTCCTCACCTTCGCACGCCAGGACATCGCGCAGCCCCAGGCAATCGACCTCGCCGAAGCCCTCGCCAACATGGGCAACCTGCTGCGGCGACTCCTGGGTGAACGCCACGTGCTGGACCTGGACCTGGAGGGCCCGTGTCCGGTCGTTGCCGATCCGAACCGAATCCAACAGGTGATGCTCAACCTGGTGGCCAACGCCCGAGACGCCATGCCAGAGGGGGGCACCGTGTTCGTGGGCTGCCGGAACGACCAACCCAACGTCCTAATGGAGGTACGCGATCACGGAACGGGAATGGAGGCCGAGACCGTAGAGCGCATCTTCGAACCCTTCTACACACTCAAACCCCGCGGCCACGGCACGGGCCTCGGGCTCTCGACCGTGCGGGGAATCGTCGACGATGCCGGAGGGCGAATCGAGGTCGAGACCGCGCTGGCGATGGGCACGACCTTCCGGATCCACTGGCCTCGCACCGATCAGCCCCATGTCCCGCTGCAACCGCAGATCAGGCACAGAACGAACCAGAAGCGCCAGGGCACCATCCTGCTCGTGGAAGATGACGTCCACACGCGCGATTTCGTCTGTCGCATACTCAAGCGTGCCGGGTTCACGATCATCGAGGCGGGCAGCGGGACCGAGGCACTGGCGCTCGTCAGCCGCTCCGAGACCCACTTCGACCTGCTGCTCACCGACGTCATGATGCCCGGCATCAACGGCGCCGAGTTGGCGACCCGCCTGCGCGACCGCGAGCCGGACACGACGGTCCTGTTCATGTCGGGCTACCTCGACGACGTGCTGGACGACCCCGCGTTCGACGCCACGGAAGACCTGGTGCTCAAGCCGTTCTCCGGCGAGGAGCTGCTGCAACGGATCGATCGAAAGCTGCAGATGCGAGTGTCCGCGGAGTAGCCGCATATGGCGACCAGGAACGAGGCAGCA
>JAFDJI010000171.1 GCA_019307545.1 Deltaproteobacteria bacterium
GCACGCGCAGCAGGTGAGCCTGCAGCGCATCCGACAGCTCTCCGATCTCGTCGAGGAACAGGGTGGACCCGTCGGCCTCCCCGATGAGCCCGAGCCGCGGCCGCATCCCCGGGTTGGGGTAATTTGCGGCGTTCCCGAACAGCTCGGCGTCGATGAGGGTCTCCGGGAAGGTGGCGGCGTTGCGCGACACGATCGGACGCCGCGCGCGCCGGGAGCTGGCATGGATGCCCTGCGCCACCAACTCCTTCCCCGCGCCGCTCTGACCTTCGATGAGCGCATGCACGTCCTGCGCGGCCGCCGTCTGAATGGCCGTGCGCAGCGCCCAGGCCTCGGCGGACTCCCCGACCATCCCGAGTTCGTCCACCTCGCCGAAGGGATGCAGCGCCGCGTCGAAGGGCCCCAGCTTCCAGGGACGGGAGGTGCACAGCAGCAACAGGCAGCTCCCCACCTGCAGCACCTCCCCAGGGCACACCTCGGCGGCATCGACGGGGATCCCGTCGTGGAGGAGCTGGCAACGACCCACGCTCCGGACCTCGAGGCAGTGGGCGCTCTTCACCCGGATCAACAGCTGGTGACGAGAGAGGCGTCGCACGAAGATCGGGCCGGAGGTCTCCTGTTCCCCCGGCCGCTGTCGCACCGGGAGGACCCTGTCGTACCCCTGCAGCGGCACCTCGCCCCGCCCGAGCACGAACCCGTGTTCCCGCGCCGGAAGGAGGAACACCTCGCCCACCCGCTCCGGCTCGTCGGGACACCAGCAGATCGACAGGGCGAGGATGTCCCCCGGACGCCGCTCAGCGTGGTACCCGGGTACCCCGTCGTCGTTCATGGTGGTGCCGTCGCGGCTCACCTGTCCTCCGGCATGTTCACGCAGAAGCGACTTTATCCCCTGCTAGAACCTCTGCGCCAATCTCTCTGCCGCCCGGGTGGCGAGGGCCATGATGGTCATCTGCGGATTCACGCCGAGTGAGGTCGGCACAGAGCTGCCGTCCACCACGAACAGGTTGTCGGTCCCGTAGACCCGGTGGTCGAAGTCCACCACCGCCTTCTCCGGATGGGGACCCATGCGACAGGTGCCGAGCGGGTGGGACCCGAGGAGGTTGAAGTCCATGGCGTTCAGGGACAGGCGCTCGATGTCCCTCGCCTGCGCGACGGTGGTGACCGTCTCCATCCGACGGAAGCCGGTCGCGACTTCACGCGCCCCGCCGCGCAGCAGCAGCTCGGCGAGGACGGCCGACGCCTTCTGCATCCGCGCCACCAAATCGTCGGTGAGCGAGTAGCGAATGATGGGTGTGCCGTCGGCGGATCGCATCACGGTGCCCACATTTCGATCCCGCACCATGAACCCGTACTGGCCCACGCGATCCTGGGCGTCCATCCACCGGGTCAGCTCCGGCGGGCTCAGCGAGAGCATGCCCCCCAGGAGTTGGGGCGGCACCCAGAACCCCTCGAGCTTGATGTCCGGGTCCTCGTAGCCGTGCACGCCGTAGCCCTGGGGAACCGCGTTCCACGGCTCCATGGGCTCGTCGAACATCGCGAGCATACCCAGGCCGGGATGCACCGAGAGGTTGCGCCCGATCCACCGGTTCCTGTACCCGTTCTGCCACAGCATCATCGGGGAGTAGATGGAGCCGCAGCTGATCACCACCGCATCGGCGTGGATGCGGAGGACCTTGGGCACGCCGTAGCGATCGGCACCACGCGCCTCCACCGCGACGACCCGGCGTCCCCGGCGCAGGAGACGGGTCACCGGCAGCCCGGTGAACAGCGACGCCCCGGCCTCCAGGGCCCGCGGCACGTAGGACACGTCCGTGGAGCGCTTGGCGCCGGTGGGGCACCCAAAGGTGCACACCCCCTGGGCATCACAGCCTGGCGCGTTTCGAGGGAGCGGACCATGGTCCAGACCCATGGCATCCGCCCCACGGGCCACGGCAACCGCAATCTGGCCCAGGTGGCGGGGCTCGTTGGGAGCCACCTGCAGCTCCGCCGCGACGCGGTCGAGGTACGGGGCCAGGGCCTCCGGGGCAAAGTCTGCCGGGAAGCCGTGCTCCCTCTGCCACTCGGCGAGCACCCCGTCCGGCACCCGGAAGCAGGTCCCAGAGTTGATGGCGGTGGTGCCCCCGACCAGCCGTCCGAGCGGAATGGAGATCGGGGGTCGTCCAACCGAAAAGCTCATCCCCGACTTGCGCCAGAATCGCTCCATCCGCTTGAGCGGGCTGCCGGAGAAGTGCCCGCGGCCGAAGTACCGCCCCTCCTCGCCCAAGGCGACCACCACCCCACGCTCGGCAAGCTCCGACGCCATGACCGCCCCGCCGGCCCCGGAGCCGACGATGACCACCTCGGCCTCCAGGTCGTTGACCCCCGCCTCCAGTTCTTCCACCTCGGTCACCCGCTGCATGTAGGGCGGATCGGGCTCACGCACCTCGACCTCGAAATCGGGCACACCCACCTTCTCGAGGTAGTCGCGGCGGGCGAAGTGTCCCATGCGCAGCGGTGCCGCCAAGGCGTCGGAGAACGGGTTCTGCGCCATGATCTTGTGACGTTGGGCGATGCTGAGGCGCTTGAAGGGTCTTCCGTACCGGGTCATCGCCCAGCCGTCGAGGCCGCGGATGCCCGCCCACCACATGGCCCGCACGTCGCGCGGCAACCGCCCCACCACCTCCAGGGTATTCTGCAGGGTCTCCTCATCCGGGGCCGGCACCCGCTCGCCCGGCAGAAGCGCCGCCTCTGCGAAGGCCCGCACCCGTGCCTCCTGAGCATCGGTGAGCGCCTGGGGCTCGGCCACGTCCGCGGGGAGCTTGCGCAAGCTCAACGAGCGAATGGTGGTCGAGGGAAACCAACCGGCGGCAAAGGCGAGCAGGTGGTTCAGGTCGAAGCGGATCACCCCCTGACCGAGCAGCTCCCCGTCCCGATGGAGCTGCGCGAAAAGCGTGGTGGCGGTGCGGAAGGGGTGGAGCGGGGAGAAGAACTTGGTGCCGGTGAGCACCAGCGCGCGATCCTCCTCGTCTCGGAAGCGCAGCGCGTACTCCAGCCGACGGGCGAAGAATGGGCGGATCCGGATGGTCCCCTCGACCGGGGCCAGGTCGGTCCAGGGCGGGGCGTGCACCGTTCCGGTCGCGCGCATGGTGCCGTCCCACAGGAAGCGCCGCACGTGGGTGGCCTCGGCCTTGAGATCGAAATCGACCGGGTGACGGCGTCCCCACCCGTCGAGCAGATGGCCCTGCATGGTCTCAAAGAACGACAGTCCCATGGACACCCTCTCCCGGCTAGACCGGATCCGGGAACCGCGGATCGGCGTTCAAGCTCACGAACTCCAGTGCGCCACCGTGCTCGCTGGTGCACTCGAAGCCCTCTTGGTTCACCGGGTTCACCCGGAGCACGACCTGGGCGATCTTGCTGTTCAGGCAGTAGGAGAGGACCCCGTCCGGGTTGTGGTAGCCGAGGCACTGGGTGCGCTCCGGCACCGCCTTCATGGCGAGCATCGCCTCGCCGTCTGGGCTGCGCAGCCGCACCGACCACGCCAGGTCGCCGAGGTGCACGTCCTGCTGCCAGAAGTGGAAGGAGCGGAGGAACCGGAAGGTCTGCTCCCCCCTGCGGACCACCATGGTGGCCAGAGGTGGGGTACGGAACCGACCACCGAGGGGCAGGACCACAGAGCCCGCCTCGACCATGGCGTGGGGCTCGCCGTTGCCGTCCCGGAACACCACCTGCGCCCACGCGTGCTGGAACTGGTGGCCCCGACCCCAGTTGTGGCCCTGCGAGCCCAGCCAGTCCTTCGCCGGGACCACCTCGCCGTCCCAGCGCATCTCGCCCTCGAACCGGAGCACCGGCGAGGGGGTGACCGGCTTGGTCTTGGGCAAGGGGATGCCCCCGAGCATGCGACGGCTGGGGAGAATGCACAGGGGCCGACCCAGTGCACCCCGGACCCGACTCCACCTCAGGTTCCAGCTCCGGGTCCCATGCGCGTTCTCCAGGGTGCCCACCGCCTCGCCGCCCTCCGCGCCGAGGACGAACCGGCACCCGCCGAACTCGATCTCCAGGGGTTCTCCCGAGAAGATGGCCTCCTCGAGCGGCACGGTGCGACGTGCTCCCCAGGTGCGGTCCCCATCGAAGGTCAGGCACCACACCTCGGCCACGGGGGCCCCGTCCAGGGGCACCAGCACCGTGGCCTTGAGCCACACCGCCCGAGGCTCGGTCGGGTGGTTGGCCCGAAGGAAATAGCTCTCGTGGATCCCCTTCTGGGTGACGGACCGGAACCGGGGCTGGTTGTACGCGTAGTACAGGGCGGCGCCGGAGGTCGAGGGGATGGGAATGTGCTGGCTGCGCATCATGGACTCACCTCGGCTGCGGTCTACAGGCGTGGATGCTCGACGAGTTGACGGAACAGGGCACGACCCATCCGCAGACGCGCCCCGAAGCGCACTCGCAGGGACCGGTGAGCCACAGAGCGGGCGAGGTCCGCCATCAATGCGCGCTGGTGGGGGTCGTAGGGGAACCACCAGGGACGCTTGAAGGAGGGGAGCCCCCAGCGAGGGCGGTCGACGACCAGGGGTCGGGTGCACTCCAAGAGGCCCTCCTGGCCATGGCTGCGCCCGAAGCCCGAGCCCTCGACCCCACCCCACGGCACCTCACCACAGGCGTGGAGCGAAGCGCCAAGCTCGTTGATCGAGACGGCGCCGACCCGCAGGCGGCGGGCGTAGTGCTCGGCTCGCTCCGGCGAAGTCGTGAACACCGAGGCGGTCAGCCCGAAGGCACAGTCGTCGTGCTTTCGGATGGCCTCGTCGTCGTGCCGGAAGGTCGCCACCGCGACCACCGGTCCGAAGGTCTCCTCCCGCCACACCGGCGCATCCTCGATCCCCTCCCCTTCGATCACGGTGGCTTCGAGCTGATCCCGGTCACGCCAGGCACCCCCACAACGGATGTGCAGCCCGCGCTCGCGGGCGTCTTGGAGGTGGCGGTCGTACACCCTGCGCTGCATGCCGAAGGTGACCCGGCCCAGATCCCGCGCGGGCACCTGGGCGAGCTTGTCCACCACCCGGGACACCAGCTCTTCGCGCACGGTCTCGTGGACCAGCACCCTCTCCACCGAAGCGCAGATCTGCCCGTGGTTGAAGGCACCGCCGAAGGCGATGGCGGACGAGGCGAACTCGATGTCCGCGTCCTCACAGACCACCAATGCGTCGACCCCGCCCAGCTCCAGGGAGACCGGGATCGGGTGGGCGGCGGCGGCCGCCATCACCTTCCGACCCGTCGCGAGCGAGCCGGTGAAGAGCACCTTGTCGGGGCGCGCGGCGATCAGGTCCGCGCCAACGCGCCCATCGCCCTGCACCACGCTGAACAGGTTGGGGGGGAGCCCGCAGGCGTCGAACACCTCCCCGATCGCGTCCCCGATGCGTGGGGTGACCTCGCTCGGCTTGAGCACGACCGCGTTCCCGGCCAACAGGGCCGCCATGGCCTGGCCGAAGGGGATGGCCAGGGGAACGTTCCAGGGGGAGATGATCAACACCACCCCGAGGGGCACCGGGGTGACCGTGACCTCACGAATGGGGAGCACCGCAGGGCTGAACCGGCGCGGCACCAGGAGCCGCGGCGCCTGGGCGCACATGTAGCGCACATGCGCCGCTGACGGACCGATCTCGTGGCCATAGGCCTCGACCCGCGGCTTGCCGTTCTCCTCCACGATCAGGTCCGCAAGATCCTCCATGCGCTCGAGAAGGACGTCCGCCGCCTTGCCGAGCCGGCGGGCGCGTGCGCGCACCGACAGCTCCGCCCACTGCACCTGCGCGCCCCTCGCCAGCCGGTATCGCAAGGCGATCTCCGGGTCGTGGGACAGCAGGTGGGGTGGCGGCAGCGGGGTCTCCTCCGCAGCACTCATCAGTGGACCTCCACGAAGATCTCCGGGTTGTGGCGCGCGTACTCGATCAGGCGCGGCATGTAGTCGAAGAACCTGGGGCAGGTCAGGCCGCTGCCCTCGAGCACCTTCACGGTGTTGGTGACGTCGAATTCGCTCTTGGTGTTGAAGTAGTCCACCATCTCGCGAGGCATCTGGAGCGGACGGCGGATCCGACCCCGCTTCAGCACCCGACTCATGAGCCCTGCGGGCACGCTCGCGAGCACCCGCGCCCGGCCCATCTCCTTCACCATCTGGTTCAGGATCTCGGCTGCGGTGAAGGCGTTGGGGTCCGCGATCTGGAAGACCTTGCCCGCGGCCCCGTCATCCGCCGCGATGCGCGCCATGGCATCGATCAGGTAGTCCACCGGTACCAGGTTCTGCTTCGCCTCGCCCTTGCCGATGTTCACCATAGGCAACCAGCGCGGGGTGTTGAACAGGAGCCGCATCACGAAGTAGGGGCCGTCCCCCTTGGCGGTCTCGCCGGTGCGCGAGTCGCCCACCACGATGCCTGGCCGGATGATCGCGGTTGGGATGCGCTCCCAGCGTCGCTGGACGTGTTTCTCGGCCCAGCACTTGGTGGATTCGTAGTGGTTCTTGAAGTCCTGGCCGACGTCGAGCTCGTCCTCGTACACCCGTCCCGTGCGGTCTCCGGAGACATAGCAGGTCGACACGTAGTTCAGGCGCTGCAGGTGGGGCAACGTCTCGCAGAGGTCGAGCACGTTCAGCGTCCCCTCCACGTTGACCGCATACGCGGTGGACAGGGAGGCCGCGAGGTCGTACAGCGCCGCGAGGTGCCACACGACGCCGGTGCGCTCGCGCACCAGGGTCAGCGCCTCGGCGGTCATGCCCAGGTCGGGCTGGCGAATGTCGCCCTCGATGACGTGCCAGTGATCCGCGAACGTCGGGTGGTCCGCTTCCAGGGCCTGGCAACGCGCCTGCGCCTCGAAGGCGAACCGGGGCTCCACCAGGAACAGATAGCGGGTGTCTTCCGGATGCTGCTCGATCAGCTTCTCTACCAGACGTCCCGCGATGAAACCCGGGAACCCGGTGAGGAACACATCCTGGCCACTCATGAAATACCTCCCATTCCGGCCCGTGCATGGGCCTCCATTGCAGTTGCGGCGCGCTCCGGGTCGCGCGCACGTACGGCCTCCCAGGCCTCCCGGTGCCGCGCGGTGTCGAACCACACCGGGTCGAACAGGTCGAGGAACAGATCCCCGTTTTCGAGGTACACCCGCCGGACGGCGGAGGAGACCATGGCCAACACCCGGTTGTCGGTCATGGACACCATCTGTTCGTAGAAATCGAAATCG
>JAFDJI010000172.1 GCA_019307545.1 Deltaproteobacteria bacterium
TGTCTTCCCTCGCGGAAGCCCCGAACGATGTCCGGGGGGCGCGACGGCGCTCCCCAGACCACCCCAGGAGTCGAAGGCATGTCTGATGAGATGACCAGCAACGTAGTGGCCCGCTACGTGGTCGAGGTCGCAGGACATTCTCTCACCCAAGCGGAGGCTGGTGGCTTGGAGGTCCTCAGCGTCGAGGATCACGTCGACATGGTGGGGGTCCTCAAGGCCACGGTGAACTACGGCGGCATTGACTGGTCCAGCATCAACATCGGCGACGAGGTCACGGCCGGGTTCGGAGGGTCCTCGGAGCCCACATTCGCCGGAATCGTCACCGGGGTCCGCCATCACTCGTCTCAGGCCGGCGTGGAGTTCGTGACCGTGATCGCGATGGACCCGCTGTGCAAGCTGCGGGCTTCCCGGCGGACCAAGGTCTACGACGAGGATGCCACCGATTCGGACATCGTGAACACCCTGCTGGGCGAGGCCGGCGTCGATCCGGGCACCGTCGATTCTACGAGCGCGGCCAACAAGTACGTCATCCAGCGCAACGAGTCGGACCTCGTCTTCCTGAAACGCCTGGCGTCGCGGAACGGCTACCTGCTGTTGGGCAACGCCGAGGGGAAGGTCGACTTCAAGAAGGTCCAGTACTCGGGAAGCGCGGTCGAGTTGGAGCAGTCCGTGTTGATGTCCTTCGACTACACCATCTCCCACCAGAACGTCCCGACCGGCATCACGGTCTTGGGTTGGAACTACAAGGACAAGGTGAGGGTCGAGGGGGCAGCGACCGATGGCGACATCGAGGACATCGGGAGTGGTGCCAACGCGGTGGCCGAGACCGGGACCATCTGGCAGGAAGATGCCTACATCTCCGATGTCCACGTCGCCGATGATGCTGCCGCGAAGGACATGGCCATCGCCGAGCTCAACCGGGCGGCGCGCCAGTTCGTGCGCGGCCGCGCCGTGGTCCAGGGGAGTGGTGAGATCCGCGCTGGGGCGTTGGTGTCGTTCAAAAACTTCGCGACAGGCTTCAACCCCGAGGTCTTCGTTGTCTCGTCGAGGCACGTCGTGGAGGGTGGCATCTACACCACGGAGTTCCAGTTCGTGGGCAACACCTTGCCAGTGTAGGGAGTAGATCTTGGCCCGGAAAAAGCTCGGTGGGAAGCCATCATGGTTCGTTGACCGGGTGCTACCGAAGCCCTCCGGCGCGTTCCACGTCCATGGGAACTTCGAGCGCCGCGAGATCGGGAAGCCCACGGGAGAATTCCACGTCCACGGGAATTTCGAGCAGCGCGAGATCAAGAGGTCCGGTCACTACGGGCAGTACTGGGAGGGCGGGTTCCAGGACCGCGACGTCCCAAAGCCCCGGACGGGAGAGTACTTCCACGGCGCGTACCAGGCGCCGGACAATCCCCAAGACTTGGATCCCTGGGGCAACTACTACTTCTCGCTCGAGATCGAAACGGTCGAGATCGCCCAGTTCCTCGAGTGCAGCGGGCTGAAGACCTCTGCCACCGTCTTCGAGATCGAAGAAGGCGGTTTGATCGCTCATACCCACAAGCGGCCCGGGTACAGCAAGTGGGAGAACATCGTCCTCAAGCGGGGTGTGGACGAGGGGACGGCCTTCGCGGAGTGGCGCGACAAGTACCTGCAGACCCCCGATGGGGGATGGTCCGATCGCTCGACGTCCACCGGTGCCATCGTGGTCCGCAACAACGCGGGCGAAGAGCTGCGGCGGTACACGATCGTTGGGTGCTGGCCGGTGAGCTGGGAGGGCCCCTCCCTCAACGCTGGCGGCTCCGAGTTGGCGATCGAGACGCTCGAGATCGCCCATGAGGGGCTCTATGTCGATGATACTCCCAGACCGGCGAAGCCTACCGGAAGCCAAGATCCGGACCCCGGCGGTGGCGGCGGCGGCGGCGGCGACACGGTCACCGACAACGTCGTCGTCCGCTTCATCGCGAAGTTCGGGATCGACATCACCCAGGCTGACAACCAGGGCCTCGAGGGCATGGAGGTCGAGGACCACGTCGACATGATGGGGGTGGCCCGGGCCAGTTTCAACACCAGTGGCTTCGACTGGTCGAGCGTGAACCTCGGGGATGGGGTGCAGGTAGGCTTCGGCGGCACATCGGACATGACCTTCGGCGGGTACGTCACCGGGATCCGGCACTTCAAGCTCCTGGATGGCAACGAGTTCGTCGAGCTCATCGCCATGGATCCGCTGTGCAAGCTGGGGGCATCCCGGCACACCCGCATCTGGGAAGAGCAGACCGACGACGCCATCGCGAATGATGTCCTGGGGCAGGCATCGGTGGAGATCGGCACCGTGGACTCCACGAGCACCACCCACAAATACGTGATCCAGCGCAACGAGTCGGATCTCACCTTCCTCCGGCGGCTGGCGGCGCGCAACGGGTACCTGTTGCTCGGCAACTACGAGGGGAAGGTGGACTTCATGAAGCCCCAGTACTCTGCGGGCCCGATCGAGCTGACCACCGACAAGCTGATGGCCTTCGAGTACACGGTCTCCCCAGCCGAGGTCCCACCGGATGTGACCGTGTACGGCTGGGACTACGTGGCCAAGGAAAAGGTCGAGGGTACGGCGAGCTCGATCGACACCATCGGGGGCGGGGCGAGCGCCTTGGACGCGGCTGGCATCATCTGGCAGGAGACCTGCTACATCTCAGACGTCCATGTGAACGACGCGGATGCGGCCACGGCCATGGCTGAGTCCGAACTCAACCGCATGGCGCGGAGCTACGTGCGGGGACGCGGGGTGACCGATGGCACGGGCGAGATCCGGGCCGGCGTGAAGCTCAAGTTCAGCGGCTTCGCCACCGGGTTCAACCCCGAGGTGTTCGTCGTTGCGTCGAAGCACAAGATCCAGAGCGGGATGTACGTCACCGAGTTCTACTTCGAGGGGAACACCAAGCCCGAGTAGGCTCCTCGCGACGACCTGCTCAAACTGTCGCTTTGTCGACCACGCCGTGGGTCGTCGGTGCGTCCCAACGCGGCGGCTTGGCCCGCAGGCGCCTTCGCGGCGCGGCGGCCGTCCGGGACCCCGGAGGATCCCTGTCCGCGTAATGCGGGTTACGAGGCGGATCCGTGAGTGAGCCCTGTCGTTCACGCGCAAGGTCTGGTATCGCTTGACCCACTTGCGGTATGGTACCGCGCCTGCGGCAGCATAAACCCGGGCCCAAGTGCCGCAGGAACCGGGAGAGTGGGGAGTATCTTGCGGAAGGATTTTCTGGGACGCGGGTGGAAGTTCCCGTTTCAGTTCGACGCCGCCTCGGGCGGCATCGCGCTGAGCGAGTACGAGCAAAACATCAAAGAGTGCATGAACATCATTCTTGGCACTCGACCTGGGGAGCGGCAGATGTTGCCCGAGTTCGGGTGTGGGGTGCACAAACACATGTTCGCCCCGAGCACCCGGGCCACCGCCGCGATGATCGCCCGTCAGGTGGAGCGGGCGCTGGCGCGTTGGGAGCCCCGCATCGAAGTGACCAACGTGGACGCTTGGCCGGATGTCGTTGGTCAGATCAAGGTCAACGTCGAGTACAACATTCGGGCCACGTTGTCTGAGCAGGAACTGGCCCTGCTCCTAACCTCTGGTGGATGACAAGTTATGCCGATTAGACCGCCTAATCTGGATGATCGTCGCTACGACGACATCGTGCGCGAAGCCAAAGCTCTGGTGCCTCAGTACTGCCCAGAGTGGACCAATCTAGGAGACGCCGATCCGGGCATCACCCTCGTCCAGCTTTTCGCATGGATGACGGAGATGACCATCTACCGGCTCAACCGCGTGCCGGACAAGACCTACATCCACTTCCTGAACTTCATCGGTGAAGAGCGTCGGCAGGCGCGGCCATCCATGGTGCCGGTCACCTTCGAGCCCCGGGGCGAGGGCGACGCTGTGGCGGAGATCCCGGCCTATACGCGGTGCTCCACCAAGATGAAGGAAGGCCGGGACGCACTGCACTTCCTGACCACGGAGCTCGTGACGGTCCACGATTCCAACGTCGACCGGGTTGTGGCGGTGAACGCGGGGATTCGCCCCATGGTGAGGGAGATCCCGTTCGACGTCCATCCGATCTGTGACAAGGCGCTGCTCTTCGGCGGAGGAGCCGGTGTCCAGCTGTTCAAGATGGATCCCCTCGAACACGGTCCCCGGTCCTACACGCCGTTCCAATACCTGTACATCGCCCACGATGACTTCCGGACCATGGACTTCGAGCCGGAGGATGGGCAGAAGATCGGCCGGATGATCATCCGGTCCGCCGGGGCGGAGAACCTGCCCGTCGGCGCCCTGTTCAAGTGGGAGTATTGCACCGGCCCGGAGGACGCGCCCTGGACGCCAGTAGACTTGGACGACGAGGAGGCCGAGGTCCTGGGCATGCCGGAGGTCGGCCTGAAAACGGTCCTACCGGGTCTCGGCGTGCTGGATCACTTTGGGACCGAGGATGATCCCTTCCCCATCTCTGGGCCCCTCAAGGAAGAGAAGCACTGGATCCGCGGGACGGTGGACTACGAGCGATGGCTCGCGCACCGCATGGTCGAGGATCTCGAGATCACCTGGCGCGATGACCGTGGTGGTGAAGAGCGCACCATCAACAACTGGGAGGTGCGCGACACCGGCCGCACCCTGGAGTACTTCATCCAGGACATGCCCCCCATCCGGGGTGGGTGGACGGTGACCTTCACCATGATCGACCGCGGGATGTCCGCGGGACGGAACGCCTACTTGCCCCGCTACGCCTGGTCGTACCGGCGGGGAGAGCAGTGGGAGGAGATCCCCCCCGAGCGGATACGGGCGCAGGGCACGTCGGTCATCTTGAGCGGTCCGCTCACCGACATGGCGTCCGATGGCTTCAACCTGCGGGCAGAGCGGGTGGAGACCGTGTTCCTCCGCGGCTTCATCAACGATCTCGACCTGGAGATGACCTGGCTGAAGCCAGTGGAGCTGTTCTTGGCGAACGGGCCGGAGACCGGAGGTGCAAGCCCTGTCGATACCGCAGAGCTGCCGGTGCTCCCGTTCCAGCCGGCACCGACGCTGCCACCGCTCCTGGGGATGAAGTTCTTCTTCGGCTCCGACCTGTTCGAGAACCGGGCGCGGAAACCGGTCCTCCTGGAGCTCGAGGTGGACTTCGAGATGGACTCCGAGAGCATCGAGGAGCCCACGGACAAGTACCACATGCAGCTCACCTACCGGGCCGCAGACACCTGGCGGGTGGTGTACACCGAGGAGGGCACCTTCTCGGAGTTCACCTTCGCTGACCTCGATCCGGAGGGGGCCCTGCAGAAGGGTAAGCGAAAGATCCGGATCATGCTGGACGTGAAAAAGCAGCTCAAGGGGCTGCATCGCGCGGTCATTGGCAACCAGGAGACCACCTGGCTGCGCCTGGAGATCACCAAGGCGCAGATGACGCATCAAGCGGACAAAAAGAGCCCGCCGATGCCCATCACCGTCAAGATCTACTCCATCAAACTGGGAGTGGACGGTGTGCTGGGACGCGACAACTACGAGCAGCCGATGCCGGGGTTGAAGGTGGCGACGGTCGAGTACCGGGCGCACAACCGCCGTCTCTCCAGGGCGATCGCCCGCTCCGCGGGCCGACTCTCTGAGGACTACCCCTTCGACACGTTCATCGACATCAGCGACGAGGCGGCCGGAAAGGGAAAGGGAAAGGACGTCACCGGCCACCAGGCGGTGTACTTCAGGCTCGACAAGCCGTTCCCCCCGGGGAACCGCTACGCGACCATGTTCAAGACGCGGGGCGAAACCTACCTGCCGGAAGGCGTCTCGGTCTCCTGGGAGATGTTGGAGGCCGACAAGCGTGGCCGGCTGAAGTGGGCACGCCTGACGGAATCCGGAGGCGACGATGCGAGCGGGGTCTACGCGCTCAACAACTCCGGGACCCTGGACTTCCCGTTCCCAGACGCCAAGCAGCCCCCTGCGGAAGGCGTGTGGATACGCGCGTTGCTCCGCGCTGCGCCTGGAGAGGAGCTACCCACGCTCCCCCCCTTGAGCCACATGCTCATGAACACGGTTGACGCGGTGAACCTGCACGCGTTCCGGATGGAGAAGTTCTCCGGGCAGGGGATTCCGCACCAATCCGTTCAACTCCGGCGCTTCCCGGTGTTCCTCCACCACCACGAGTCGGACCGGAGCGAATTCACCCATCCGGACCGGTTCGCGGACATGCGGGTGTATGTCACCGAGGACGACGGGATCCGGCGTGAGTGGCGCCGCGCACCCGGCAACTCCATCGTGACCGCATCGAAGGACGATCGGGTGTTCGTGGTCGACCCGGTGGACGGCACGGTGACCTTCGGCAACGGGCTCCGGGGCAAGATGCTGCCCGTGGGCGACTACAACCTCGCGGTCGAGGTGTACCACACCGTGCCGGGCGAAGTGGGCAACGTCCCGCCCGGGGAAGTGGTGATGGCGGAGGGCTTCGGCGACCTCGTGGCGGTGCAGAACGTGTTGCCCGCGACGGGTGGCCGCAATGCGGAGAGCATTGCGGAAATCATCACCCGCGCCCCTTCCATCCTCACCAGCCGCGATCGGGCTGTGACCCGTCTGGACTTCGAGGTCATCGCCAAGGAGGCCTCGGCGGAGGTGTCGCGCGCCGCGTGCGACGGGCGGATGGGCAAGGACGGCGAGGTCGGCGTGGTCGTCCTCCCGAACCGCCGCGAGGGCGAGAAGGTGCCGGACAACTTCCTCGCAGCCGGTCTCAAGGACCACGTCCACCGGTATCTCGCCAACCGGTGCCTCGTGAACGTGCAGCCTGTGGTGAGGTTGGCGACCTTCCAAGAGGTGGACGTCTCGATTTCGCTTCGCCTGCGTCCCAACGCGAACATCATCCAGGCCCGCTTGAAGGCAGGAGCCTGGGTGACCAGGTTCCTCGATCCGTACCTGGGTGGGCTCGACGGGAAGGGGTGGCCCTTCTCGGCCACGCTCTACGCGCAGGACTTCGGGCGGATGGTGTCCGACATCCCAGAGGTGCGGCACGTCGTGTCGGTTCAGTTGTACGAGATCCCCGAGGGGCATTCGGACAGCATTCCCGCTTGGGAGGAGGGCCAGGGGGTCTCCACCCTCGTGCTCGACAAGGCGGACCTGTTCATATTGCGCAAGGTCAGGGTGACCACGGAGGAGGGTGAATA
>JAFDJI010000814.1 GCA_019307545.1 Deltaproteobacteria bacterium
CACGCCCGCGGCCAGCCCCACCGCGGACTGGTAGGATCGTCCGGTGGGGATGCGCTGGAGAAACTCCTTGGTGAGCACTTCGCCTCGAGTGGTGTCCTCCACATCGACCGCGCGGCGATCTCCCTTCACCTCCACTACCTCGGACACCCCGGTCACCGGCAGGGTGATGTTCTGGATGGTGGTGCGGTTCACGTTCACTTGGAGGTGGGTGACGGTGACTGCCTGGAACCCGGCCTTGCTGGCGGTGATCTGGTATTCTCCGGGAGGCAGCCCGACGAAGTGGAAGCTGCCATGGGCGTCCGTGAGCCGTTCCTGGGCCCCACCGATCAGGGCCTCCGAGCTGAGGGTGAGGTTCACCCCCGGGATCGGAAGGGTGTCCTCGTCGAGGACCGCGCCGCGGAGCGTGCCCTCGGTGAGCGCCAGCGCTGGGGCGGCGATCAGCAAGGCGACCATCATCGCGAGAAGGGAGAAGAGTCGGCGGGGACAGAGGCGTATGCGGAGCATGTCGGGGATCCTTTTACCGAAATTCGAGGCCAAACGCTGCCTTTCTGGCATTTTCCCCATCCGGGGCATTTTTCCGGAAGTAGCCACGAGTACCTGACCTAAAGCATGAAGTCAACCGCAGATTCGGGGAAAATGAAACGTTTGGATCAAGCAAGCCGCCAGAACAGCGAACGTGAAGAGAACGCTCAGAACCTTGACCCTTGCGCACCAGCCCGACATAGATGTATGTCCGCGCGCCGGCCACCAGTCTGGCACCCTCCGGAGTTGGAGTTTCGACATGATGCGTCACACCCTGTCAGGGTTTCTTCTCGCGATAGCCATCGCGCTGGCCCCCGCCAATGCCCGGGCGACCAGTCTGGCACCGCTCAGCGAGGCTCAACTCACCGACGCCGCCACCTACATCGTGCAGGGCACTGTCACCTCGGTGTGGTCCGAGGTCGACGATCGCGGCTACATCTGGACCCGCGCCGCGGTCGACGTGTCTCGGGTCTACAAGGGTCCGGACGATCCCGACTTCCTGGTGGTCGAGGCCATGGGGGGCGAGATCGGGGAGCGCCGAATGAGCGTTCCCTCCTCTGCCCGGTTCTCCGAAGGCGAGCGCACCCTGATGTTCCTGGCCGAGATCGACCATGGTCGAAAGCTCACCCCGGTGGGGATGTTCCTCGGCAAGTACACCGTCCGGCGCGCTCCGGGCGAGGTGCGCGACCATGTGATCCGCTACAACCGCACGACAGAGCAGTTCGACCACCGGTTCCTGCCCCACCCTCCGCTCGAGCAGCGGGTGTACCTGGACGACCTCCTCGAACAGGTGGAATCCCGCCTGGACACTGGCTGGGACGGTAAGCCCATCCCGGGCATCAGCCCCCTGAAGCTGGAGGAGATCAATACCCCCACCCGGAGGCTCCGCCGATGACCCGCACCCATGCTCGTTCGATCGCGGCTCTCCTCGCTGGTGCCGCGCTGCCCCTCGCCCTCCTCGCGCCCACGGACGCTCTGGCATGGCGCCACACGCGCCAGGTCTGGCTGCCCGAGGATCTGCCGATCGAGTACACCGTGTCCGACTACGTCGAGGACTCGGTTCCGGAAGGCTTCACAGTCGAGGCGACCCAGGCGGGGTACGCCGGGTGGCTGGCCGCCGAGTGTGCCGATGTCCCGACGAGCTTCCTCGGAACCACCCCGGACAACACTCCGTACCTCTACAACTTCGAGAACCACCACTCCTTCGACGACCCGGGCGACGACCTGGCGCCTGGCGTCCTCGCGGCATGTCTCACCCTGCCCCCCGTGGGGGCGGGGCAGGTGGCGTTCGTGTTCGAGGGCCAGTCCTACTACCGCACGCTGGACTCCGACATCGTGTTCAACAACGATGTGGACTGGGCCACCGATGTGGAGATCAACGAAGGTGGCTGCGCGGGCGAGACCAGCATGATCGCCGTCTCCACCCACGAGATCGGTCACCAGCTCGGAGTGGGCCATTCCTGCGAGGACGGGGAGTTCTGTAGCGACCCGGATCTGCTGGAAGCGACCATGTACTGGTCGATCGGGCCCTGCAACGCGACCACGTCGAGCATCGCCCCCGACGACATCGAGGCCCTCACCATCCTCTACGGCCCCTACGCCACCTTCGACTGCTCCCACGAGCTCGACCCGGGCAACCCCGACACCATCGCGGTAGGCAATGTGCCCTTCGAGCTGCGGTGTGCGATGCGCACCGAGTATGGCGAGGAGATCACCGGGGCGACCTGGTACTGGGGCGACGGCGGGACCAGCACTGACGAGCCGCTTGCCTCCCACACCTACGAAGAGGCGGGCAACTTCACCGTCCGCGCCTGCTTCGAGGGCATGAACGACACCTGCGGCGATTGGACCTTCTGCACCCGCCGCGAGGGCTACGTTCGGTCCTGCGACGTGCCCGACGTCTCCTTCACCGCCACGCACGTGGATGGGCGCACCTACCAGCTCCTCAACCAGACCGACATCTCGGTGTACGGCTGCATCTTCGCGGTCCAGTGGGACATCTTCCGGGGTAGCACCCTGGAGACCACCATCCAGGCCTGGGAGCCGGAGTACACCTTTGACGAGGAGGGCGACTACACCATCGTCCTCAACGTCGGCGGCCCAGCCGGCACTGCCGCCCAGGAGCTCACCTTCGAGGTCAAGAACCGCCGTGGCGAGGGCTACACCTGCAACACCGCCGGCCCCTTGGGCATCGGCGGGGTGTGGGTCCTCCTCGCCCTGCTCGGGATACGCCGCCGAAGGAGTTGAGGCTGGCGAGACGCTTCTCCCTGCTGTTCCTGGCCCTTCCCGCCACGGGGTGGGCCTGGAACCACCAGGGTGTTCACCCTCACCGGACCTGCGGGGACCGCTAGCGTGGAGACCTATCCCCATGTCCGGGGCGGCGTGGAGGAGGAGGTGTCGGGCTGTGGCT
>JAFDJI010000173.1 GCA_019307545.1 Deltaproteobacteria bacterium
ACCTGCGGGAATCGGTGAACGAGGGGCGCTTTCGTAGCGACCTCTACCACCGGCTCGCCGTCGTGGAGCTCCACCTCCCCCCGCTCCGCCAGCGCCCGGAGGACATCGACCTGCTGTTCGAACACTTCCTGGACCTGGCGGCTGAACGCACCGGCAGGGTCCCCCCGCCGCTGGACGCAACCGTGCGCTCCCATATGCACCGGTGGCCCTGGCCGGGGAACGTCCGCGAGCTGCGCAACGTCGCGACCTACCTGTGCGCCATGACCCGGGGCGGTCGCGTCGGTCTCGCGGACCTCCCGCCGCGGCTCCTCGGCACGCCTCCCTCGGTGGAGACCCTCGTCGACGGGCGATCCGCCGCCTCGACATTGGTCCGCACCGACCTCACCTACATGGATGCGCGCCGGCTCTGGCTGGACGACTTCCAGGTACGGTACGTCGAGGCGATGCTCGACGAGCACGACGGCAATGTCAGCGCAGCCGCGAGGGCCGCCGGGATGGACCGACGCTCCATCCAACGCATCCTCAAGCGTGCTCGTCGCGGGGACGAAACCGAGGATCGGTGACACCCTTCCGGGTTACCCTGCTCGCCCATGTCGGACATCACCTCGGTCATCCCATCCCTTCGAGATCGGCGCCAGCTGCACCTGCGCCGCATGCACCTCCGCGTGGTGGAAGGTCCGGATGCGGGCAAGGAAGCCGAGTACGAGAACGACGTCATCCGAATCGGTACCCAGCAGGCAAACCACTTCCACCTGACCGACCCCACGGTGAGCCGGACCCATGCCGAGGTGATCCGCACCCAGGACGGCATCCTGCTCCGCGACATCGGCTCCACCAACGGCACCTGGATGAACGACGTGAGGGTGCGCGAGGTGTACCTCGGCGAGAAGACCCGTCGCTTCCTCGTGGGCAAGACCGAGATCGAGTTCACGCCCAGCGAAGAGGTGATCGACACCGTCCCCACCGAGACCACCCAGTTCGAGCAGGTGGTCGGCAGCTCGGTGGTGATGCGAGAGGTCTTCGCGGTCTTGGAGCGGGTGGCGCCCACCGAGCTCACGGTCCTGATCACCGGCAAGACCGGCACCGGCAAGGAGCTGGTCAGCCGGGCCATCCACCAGCGGTCGCCCCGCAAGAAGGGCCCGTTCGTGGTGTTCGACTGCGGCGCGGTGGCACGCAACCTCATCGAAAGTGAGCTGTTCGGCCACGAGCGTGGTGCCTTCACCGGCGCGGTCGCCCCGCGAGCTGGCGTGTTCGAGCAGGCCAACGGGGGCATCATCTTCATCGACGAGCTCTGTGAGCTGCCGCTCGAGCTCCAACCGGCCCTGCT
The DNA here is from genome assembly GCA_019307545.1 of Deltaproteobacteria bacterium. Taxonomy (GTDB): domain Bacteria; phylum Myxococcota_A; class UBA796; order UBA796; genus JAFDJI01. The sequence continues at coordinate 1,328 of JAFDJI010000173.1, forward strand.
GCGAGTGTTGGAACAGCGAGAGGTACGACGGGTCGGAGATCGCAAGGTGCGGCCGATCGACGTGCGGGTGATCGCCGCCACCAACCAGAACGTGCACGAACTGGTGGAGTCGGGGCAGTTCAGACAAGACCTCTACTACCGCCTCGCCGTGGTCGAGATCGACCTTCCCCCCCTGCGTGACCGACGGGAGGACTTCTCGCTCCTCATCGAGCACCTGCTGCAAATGGCCCCCTTCGAAAACAACGTCGTCCGCGTCTCACCCGAGGTCGAGCAGGTCTTCGGCGCCTGGCACTGGCCCGGGAACGTGCGCGAGCTGCGCAACGTCCTGCTCCGCGCGATCCCCTTCTGTGAGGGAGACACGATCGAGATCCACCACCTTCCGGACGCGCTCCAGCATCCGGGCGCCCGCGCCGAGGCCTCGGCCCAAGGGGACAGCGTGTACATGCCGGGCACCGACATGTCGCTGAAGGAAGCACGGGACCAACTCATCGAGGCCTTCGAGCACCGCTACCTCCAAGACCTCCTCGAGCAATGCGATGGCAACCTCTCCAAGGCCGCGCGCATCGCGGGGGTGGACAGGAAGACCATCGCGCGGATGCTCAAGCGACACGCGATCCGGTAGCGATCCGGACGCCCGGCGCTCCGCAGCAGGGCGCGATTGACGCGCGATCCGGGAGGATGATACGGTCGCCGATGGTAGGGCGGGGACGCAGGGAATCCCGTCAGATGGAGCGTTCTGGACATGGCCGAGGGCCGACTCCAACGGGTACGAGCAGAGCTCTCCGCACTGCTCGAAGAGCGTGTGAACAAGCTCATGGACGGGGAACCCGCTCCCGAGCGGCTCGCCGAGCTGCTCGGCGCCGTCAAGGCGGCAGAGCGCATCACCCTGAGCATCGTGGCCACGGAGCGTGACCTTCGCCAACGGGAACGGCGGAAGGACGAGCTTCGGGGCAACCTCAACACCGCCACCCGGGACGACGCCAACCGGATCAAGGAGCACATCGACGAGATCCAGGACCGGATCAACCAGCTATCGAAACAGCGCGAGACCTTGACCGCCAACCTCGCCACCCTGACCGACAAGCTCGCGACCTGAACCCCTCGATCGGAGCCGGCACGTGAGTTCGACCCAGGACACCCTTCGTATCTGCGAGGAGCTCCTCGCCGTGCTGGCCGCCACGGAAACCCACCTCCGGGTGGCCGCGTCCCTGCAGCTCGAATTCGGCATCGTGGTCCGCCTGTACCAGGACAGCGCGGGAAACGCCCGCAACTTCCTGACGCAGTCGGGATTCTCCCCAACCGACATCCTGCAGTTCCGCGACATCGGTGGGCGGGAGGACACCGAGGAGCTTCTCAATCGCGCCGTGCTGGCTGACCTCGGGCCAGTGGACGACGACACCGACGAACAAGCCCGCATCGATACCCGCAGCGCTTCGGTGCTCGTCTCACAGAGCGCGGAGAATGTCCCGGCGGTCCCCCTCGATGACGGCCCAGAGGGCGCCGCGGACGACACCGTACCCCTCGCCACCGACGAGGACAGCATCGAAGTCCCCGCAGCGGACCTCACGGCCGAGAAGCCTGCTGTCACGGAGGCCGCCGAGCAGGAGACCGAGGAGGTCGTCCCGGAGCCCATAGGTAACGACGATGTCCTGGTCATGGAGGAGGAGGAGGACACCGACTTCGTCGACCATGAAGCCCTGCAGGACGCCATCAAGGAGGCCGGGATCGAGGTGCCCGGCGAAGAGGAGGATGAGGAGACCCTCGTGGTGGATGGGGCTGCCCTGGACGAGGAAGAGACGGTCGTGGTGGACGGGGCTGCCCTGGAAAGGCACGTGCGAGAGGCGGAGAGCATCGATCTTCTGGCCGAGGAGGAGGAAGCCGACGAAGCATCGGTGAACGAGGTGATCCTCTCCAAGGAGGACGCGCGCGCCGCCCTCGACGAGCAGCGCACCAACAGGGGAATCCAGGACGAGCCGACCCGAAAGCTGAAGCCAAAGGTGAAAGCCGCCAGAACGGTCCCGAAGGAGTCCAAGCGTAAGGACGCGGCGGCCAAGTTCTACGCCGCATCGGCCGCCATCCCCACGATTCGGGACGAGACGACCCCCAAGCCACGTGCCGCGGCAATCCAGCTGGGCACGGAAGGCGAGAGCGCCCAGATGCTGGGTGACGAAGACGAGAACGAGCCCATCGAGCTGGGTGGCGTCGAAGACGAGGATCTGCTCGACCACGACTCGGTGGACGGATTCAGCCTGGAGTTGGAGGAGGCCTGGGACGAGGAGTGGGAGGAGGAGGAAGAAGAGGAGGAGGAAGAGGACCTCATTGAGCTCGGAGAAGACGCCCTGGAGTTGATCGACGACGAGCCACAGGGATACGCACCCGAGGAGGTCGAAGAGTTGCTCGCGCGTGCCGCGCGTGCCGCCAAGCAGGGCAACATCGAGGCTGGCGTCAACTTCTACTCGGATGTCCTCGACAGCGATCCCGACCACGTCAGCGCCTACATCGGCCGCGGCCGGCTCTACCTGGACGTCGGGGATTACTCTCGCGCCATGAGCGACTTCACCGTCGCGGAGGATCTCGCGCCCAAGAGCCCCGAGCCGCAGGTGGCGGTGGGCGACCTGTACTTCGCCCGAAAGGACTACCGGAAGGCCATCGAGTACTTCGACGCAGCGCTCGGGATCGAGCCGGACCACGCCATGGCGTTCTGCCGACGCGGGATCAGCCACTACTACCGACGGAACTACAAGCAGGCGCTGGAAGACCTCAACGCCGCGGTGAAGCTCGACCGGGACATCCCGAACATCAAGACCTTCGTGTCCATGGCCAAGAAGAAGGCCGCCCGACAGAAGTAGTGTTTCGACCGACGGGTGCGTAGCGAGATTCGCACCTCGAAGCGCTTACTGTGTACGAGCCGACGCACTTGGGGGGCTTCGACGGATCCCGCCAACGGAGAAACCTGACTTTTGGCCGAGCGGGGTGCTGGCACACTGGTTGCAAGATCTACGGGCATGAAACCTCCCGGAGTGCAAATGCTGGCGACCAACCCGCAGACGCTCGCACGCCATCGGAATCAGGTGGTGGCCAAGAGCTTCTTCCGCCAGCTGCGGAACGAGGGGTTCACCCACGAGCAGATCATCGAGCTGTCCGCGACGTTGCTGGACCTTGTCACCGAGGAAATGAAGGACTCCCCTCCGACCCAGTGACCCCCGCTCGAGTGCTTGTTGGCCGCGGGAGATCGACCGGCGTTATACGAGTTCCCTGATGCATTGGAGGGGAGCAGATGCCAACGCTGGATGAGCTGGCCCACGAGGGCATCGCGGCAATCGGCGAAAAGCGGTACCAAGACGCGATCGAGCGCTTCCAGGAAGCCCTCGAGTTGGAGCCCGACCGCCCGGACATGAACAACGCGTTGGGCATGGCCCACATGCACCGCGGCGACGTGGGCAGCGCCGTTCCCTACCTGGAGCGGGCCGTGGAGCTCGCGGAGGCCTACGGCGACGAAGAGCACGGAGACATGAAGATCCTCTTCATCACCTCGCTCGCCACCGCATACCAGCTCACCGACCGCATCCCCGATGCACGGCGCCACCTCCAGGACGCGACGAACCGTTGGCCGGACAAGCTCGAGCCGCGGCTACAGCTCGGCCAGCTCCTCCTCACCTCGTGCCAACTCGACGACGGTGTGGAGATCTACCGCGGGCTGGTCGAGTTCGAGCACCTGGACCAGAAAGGGCGCGACGCGGCCGAGGCGGTGGTGGGCTGCGTGGTGCTACTCGAGGAATCGGAGCACCAGCCCGATATCTTCCTGCGCGCCCATCGGGACAGCTACGCCGAGTACTTCGACGATATCGCTGGTCAGCAGGAGGGCTGGTACGCAGAAGCCGCCCGCATGTCCAAGACCGATGACGACGAGCTCCGCCCCATCATCACCGAGGGCGCACGCCCCTATGCCATGTCACGGGTCGACCTGGTCAACCCGAAGAACGGCGAGATCGCGGACATCTACAGCGACTCGGACCCAATGGTGGTCGCGGTGGAGGGCCTCGACCCCCTGGCCCAGCTCCCGGTGATGTTCCCGTGGAAGGAGCACGAGTTGGAGGTGTGGGTGTGCAGCCAGGTGCCGTGGCACTGGCTCACGATCACCATCCAGTTCGAAGCCGAGATGACCTTCGACGAGCGCATCGACACGGTCGACCCGATCTTCGCGGACTGGTACCTGGCCGGCTACAACGGCGACTTCGGCGAGGTCGATTCCGGCCGCTTCCACTACATCACCGACCCGGAGCCGGTGGGCGACCGCGCAATCTCCTACACGGTAGACCTGGGCCGCACGAAGTACGAGGCGGTGGAGACCCTGCTCAAGCGGATCGTGATCCTCAACGCGACTCGGCCGATTCGGCGGGTGCTGCTCGGGAACGGATACCTCCCCGACTAGTGGCTTGCACCTGGGGGCCGGCCGTGGTCCCATGTCGCCGGGAGTTGGACGCTTGAGCAGGATGGTGGTTGGGCGCGGCGGAGTGGTGGCCTCGGGACATCCGTCGGTGTCCAAGGCGGGGGTGGAGATCCTGCGCCGTGGTGGAAACGCCGTCGATGCCGCGGTGGGGGCGTTCTTCACCGCGTTCCATGCAGAGCCGCTGCTCGCGAGCCCAGCCGGCGCCGGGTTCATGGTGGCGGAGGTTGACCGCGAGCCCGTGGCCTGGGACTTCTTCGCGGTGGCACCTGGCCTCGGCGCCGGCACCGAGCCGTACCAACCTCACCCCGACGCCTTCTGGGCGGAGGTGGTGGACTTCGGGTCCGCGACGCAGGCCTTCCACATCGGGCCCGGCTCGGTGGCCGTCCCGGGCGCGCTCGCGGGGCTGTGCACCGCCCAGCGGGAGGCTGGCCGGCTCTCCCTCGCCGAGGTGCTGGAGCCTGCGCTCGCCGCCTGCGAAAGCGGCACCTCCACCATGGGCATGGGCGCCTTCGTGGTGGACCTGCTCGAACCCATCGTCCGCTCCAATCCGGACTTCGAGCGGTTCTTCCTCAACCGGGACGGCAAGCTCCTCCGGCCCGGAGACCGCTTCCACAACCCAGCGCTGGGGCGATTCTACGAGGCCCTAGCCGCCGCGGGCTCGGCCGATGTCCTCTACGACGGGCCGCTGTCCGATCTGTTGGTGGACACGGTCGCAGGTCGGGGGGGCGGCCTGACCCGCGAGGACCTGCGGGCCTACGAGGTGCGTCGCTCCCGGCCCCTCGAGGTGCCGCTCTCCGGAGGGGCCGCCCACCTGCTGCTCACCCCCCCGGTCTCCAGCGGGGGAATGCTGATCGCGTACGCGGCGGCGCTACTGGAAGCGTTCCCGGTCCCCCCGCCAGGGTCTCTAGACGACGTGCTCCTGCTCCGGGCGGTGATGGCCCAGACCCTCCACGCCCGCACCGAGGTCATCGGCGGGGCGACTCCCGATACCCCTCACGTCGACCGGCTGCTGGACCCAACCTACGTGGCGGCCGGGCAAGAGCGGGTGCGCGATTTGCTCACCTTCGGGGCCGGCGCGTTGCCCGAGGAGCCCCCGGAGGCCTTCGGGTGGAGCACCACCCAGATCTCGGTGATCGACGCCGAGGGCAACGCCTGCGCGGTGACCATCTCCAACGGCGAGTGCAGTGGGTTGGTGCTCCCCGGCCACGGGGTGTTCATCAACAACTTCCTCGGGGAGCAGGACATCAACCCGGAGGGGTACCACCGCTTCCCGCCCGGGGCCCGGATGGGCTCCTCCATGGCACCGCTGCTCCTCCGCCAGGCCGACGGGACCATCAGCGCCATGTGGAGCGGCGGCGCCAACCGGATCCGAAACG
>JAFDJI010000174.1 GCA_019307545.1 Deltaproteobacteria bacterium
TCTGCTCGGAATGCATCCGCCTCTGCCTGGACATCATCCGAGAGAACTCCGAGCAGAAGCCGGTCTCCTGGGGCCACAGCGGTGTACCCGCCCCCGCGAAGATCAACGCCTTCCTGGACCAGTACGTCATCGGCCAGGACTCAGCCAAACGCAAGATCTCGGTCGCCGTCTACAACCACTACAAGCGCATCGAGGCCAACGCCCAGAGCGGCGACAGCGAGGTCGAGGTCCAGAAGAGCAATGTCCTGCTCATCGGACCGACCGGCACCGGCAAGACCCTCATCGCCCGCACACTCGCCCGTTTCCTCGACGTTCCCTTCGTGATCGCCGACGCTACCACCCTCACGGAGGCTGGGTACGTCGGTGAGGACGTGGAGAACATCATCCTGAACCTGTACCAGTCCTCCCACAACAACCTGGAGCGCACCACGCGGGGGATCGTCTACATCGACGAGATCGACAAGCTCACCCGCAAGAACTTCACCTCGTCCGTTTCCCGCGACGTCTCTGGAGAGGGGGTCCAACAGGCACTGCTCAAGATCCTCGAGGGCACCCTCGCGAACATCCAGGTACGCGGGAACAAGCGGCTGCCCAACCAGGAGACCATCCAGGTCGATACCCGGAACATCCTGTTCATCGTGGGTGGGAGCTTCGAAGGGCTGCAGCGCATCATCGAGCAGCGAATCGGTCGTCGCACCGTGGGCTTCAACCGCGAGGAGCCTCCGCAGGACGTGGAGCTGCGCGCATCCCAGCGGCGCAACCTGCTCAGCAAGACATCCACCGAGGATCTCCAGAAGTTCGGTCTGATCCCGGAGTTCATCGGACGATTGCCCATCCTCGCGGTGATGGACTCGCTCACGACCGACGACTTGATCCACATCCTCCAAGAGCCCAAGAACGCACTGCTCAAGCAGTACCAGAAGCTGTTCAAGTTCGAAAAAGTGAAGCTCCGCTTCACCGACGAAGCCATCCGGCAGGTTGCGGAGAAGGCCGAGGCGCGCAAGTCCGGTGCTCGCGGCCTGCGGGCCATCATGGAGAGCGTGATGCTCGAAGTGATGTACGAAGTTCCCTCGGTCGAAGGACTCTCGGAGATCGTGATCACCGAAGAGGTCGTGCAGGGAACCGCCGAACCCCTCTACCAGACCATGAAGGAACTCGGTGTCCCCGGATAGCATCGGCCCCACGCTCCTGATCGCATCGCCCCAGATGCACGATGCCTTCTTTGAGCACACGCTCGTTCTGCTGTGGCACCACGACGACGAGGGCGCGATCGGGGTGGTGGTCAACCGTCCGATCGAACACCCGCTTTCGGACGTGCTCGTGCTCGGCGAAGGCATGCCGGACGTCCCTTCCGATGACAAGAGCCAGGTCCTGTGGGGCGGTCCCGTGGAGGGGGACGCGGGCACCGTGATCACCATGGGCAAGGTCCACGACGACGAGGGCTGGCAGCTCGCGTGCGGGATCAGCGTCACCCGGTCCCAGGACGCCCTGGGGCGCCTTCTGGGCGAGGGCGCACCGTTGATCCTGTGCCTGGGCTACGCGGGATGGGGTCCCGGTCAACTCGATCGGGAGATCGAGGCCGGCGGTTGGCTGTATACGGACATCGACCCCCAACTGGTGTTCGAAGTGCCCGCGGAGACCCGCTGGGTGACAGCCCTGGCCACCTTGGGGCTGACGCCGACAACGGTGTGGATGCAACCCATCTCCGAGTAACCGAAAGGGTACGGGGAATCGCTGTCGGAGCCAGCGACGCCGTAGGCGCGTCCTACTGGCAGAAGGACGGTGAACGAACCCAGCACCGAGTATTGGCTGTGTCGGCCTTCGGCGTTCCCCGCCGCGCCTACTCAGATGCTGGTGCCAGGTGGGGTACCCAGGTCGCTACGGAGTCCGCGAAGGTCCGCTTCTCCGAGGCTGGCAGCGGTCTCGAGTGTGGGAGCTCCACCTTCATCGGATCCACGTGCCGGCCCTGCTTCCACATCTCGTAGTGGAGGTGCGGGCCCGTGGTGAGGCCGGTCATACCCACCTCGCCGACGATGTCCCCTTGGCGCACCTTCGCGCCCCTGGAAACGCGGATCCGGGAGAGGTGGGAGTAGGAGGTCTCCCAGGGGCCCTCGTGGTCGAGCTTCACGTGCTTGCCGTGCCCACCGCGGGTGGCCGCGTAGACCACGGTGCCACTGGCCACCGCCCGCACCGGAGTGCCCACCGGGGCACCGAAGTCCGTGCCGTTGTGCGGCCGGGGACGCTTCAGGACCGGGTGGTACCGGCGCGGGTGATATCCCGACGTGACCCGGGAGAACTCGAGGGGCGACCTGAGGAAGGGACGCTTCATTCCGCTTCCGTCCGGGTGGTAGAAGCCCTCGGTGCCATCCCCTCTCGTGTGGTGCACCGCCGTGATGTCCTTGCCGTCATTGACCATGCGCACCGCGTGGATGGCGTCCAGTCGCGGCTTCCTCCCCGCGGCGGTCTCGATGTCCGCGACCACCGAGAACCGGGCACCGGCGCGAAGCTCGGTATTGAAGTCGATCTCGTACTCGAACAACTTCGCGAGACGGACCAGGTCCGCGGGGCGCAGACCCGCGTCCAAGCCGTCCTCCCACAGCGATCGGGTCAGGGAAAGCGCCCGGGTGCCGATCGTGGTCTCATAGACCACCTCCTCCATCCGGGCCGACCAGGTCTCTCCCTCACGTTCCACCACCACCGTGTGGTCTGCGTCGGGCGCGTAGCGCACCGCAACCGGCTCGGCGGTGCCGTCCAGGTACACGAGTTGGAGCTCACGGTCGGGGCGAATCCGCGCCAGGTCGTAGTGTCCGAGCGCTGCCTCCCGCACCGCCAACGCCGGCACCCCATGTTCTCCCAACAACGCCCCCAGGGTGGTGCCCGGCGCGATGGGCACCCCCACCATCAACCTGTCGGGAGCCAGGGGTTCGAGAGGCGGAAGCTCGATCGGCGGCGGAGCCTTCGGCGTGCCGACATGGACGAGCAGGGCCGCCGGAGCCGCGGCCAGAAGCGCTCCGAAGGCAAGCCCGGCGTAGACCTGTCGCCTCACCGTTCAGAGCACCAACAGAAGGACCAGGAGGATCACGATCAGCAACAACACGCCCAGCGCGCCCCCGAACACGATCCCGGCCACCGCGATCAGCCACATCGTGATGCCCCCACCCACCCCCTCGCGGGGATCGCGCGGCTTCCTGACGGGTGGACGGCGGGGTTCCTGCGGGGCGGGCGCCGGCGGTGGCGGCTCCCGAATCGCGGCTGCCGGCGGTCCGAAGTCGTCGAAGGTGTTGTAGGCGCTCGCGCGACGTGGCGGAGCCGGAGCAGGGGTCCCCGGGTTCTCGATCTTGATGGTCCGGCCCAGGAGCGGGTCGGACACCACCTTCATCGTCCGGCCGGAGAGAAGCTGCGGCACCACGTCGCGGCTCCAGGTGCGCAGCCCCTGCCCACTACATTCCTCGCTCGCCGCCAGCAGCATCCGCTCCAGCCCTCCACCGTCGGGGCGAAGTTCCGGATCCCATTGGAGCACCTGCCGCAGGACTGCCACCAGCGGCGCGTAGGCCTTGCCCAGTTCCTCGATCCGCCGGTCCACGCGACGCTCGAATTGGACCCGCTGCACCCGCGGCGCACCCCAATCCCGCCCCGTCGCACACTCCCAGACGGTGAGCCCGAGGCCGTAGATGTCCACGGCCGGGGTGGGGTCGTTGCCCACCAGGATCTCGGGTGGGAAGTAGTTGAGGGTCCCGAGCACCAGCCCCTGAGTGTGGCTCTCCCGGCTCGCAAAGGCCGCGCGGGCGACTCCGAAGTCGAGGATCCGCACGCCGCCCCGCGAGGTGACCATGATGTTCGCAGGCTTGATGTCCCGGTGGATGACGTGGAGAAGCTCCCCGGTTTGGGGGTGGCGAGCGGAATGGGCGCGGTACAACGTCCCGGCCACTTCGGCCCCCAACTCGGCCAGGGCCCGTGGCGGCACCGGGTTGGTCTGGATGACCTCGGAGAAGTCCACCCCCTCCACGAACTCCATGATCACCGCGTCTCGCCCCTCGATCTGCACCATTTCCGAGACCCCGAGGACCTGCTCGTCCTGGAGCATGCCGAGCAGGCGCGCCTCGTCGCGCATCCGGCCCCGGAAATGCTCGTGGTCCGGCCCAGAGGTCTTCATGACCTTCACCGCGCAGGTGCGGCTGAAACCCCGGGGGACGCGAAGCTCGGCGTGATACACCGTGCCCATCGCCCCTGAGCCGACGATGCGGTTGAAAGTGAGGGTGCGCATGCGGATCGGAATCTACCATCGCTGCGCGGCAGGAGTGGCGGCCCGTTCACTCCTCCTCGGTGTGCTGGCCTGCTCCGGTGCTGCCTGGGCGGCACCACGCGACGCCGGGGAGATCCTGTCCGAGGTGTGGCTCGTGGTCGACGGTCCGCGCGAGGTCGCGGCGGCGGCCGAGTTGGGCCTGACCGTGGCGGAGGGTCGCCGGAAGCGGGAGGACGGACGGTTCGAGCAGCGCATCCTCGCGTCGGCGCGCGCCCTCGATGCACTCGAGGCGCGTGGATACACCTGGCGCGTCGAGCGGGCCGATCATCGCCGTGGCCCGCCGCGCGCCGGATACCACACCCCGATCGAGGGCGATCTGCTCCTGATCGATCTCGCCGCCACCGCTCCACGCGCCGGCCGGGTGCAGTTGGGCCTGTCCCGACAGGGTCGTCCGATCACCGGCCTGTGGGTTGGGCAGCCTCCCGACGCCGGCGCCCCCACCTGGCGGGTGCTCGGTGCCCACCATGGTGACGAATGGTCCAGCTGCGAGGTCGCTCTCGACCTCGCCCAGACCCTGGCGGAGGGGGACGGGGTCGATCCGACCATCACCACCCTGCTCGACGAGTCCACGGTGTGGGTGGTCCCCTTCGTCAACCCCGACGGGGTGATGGCCGGGAGCCGCTACAACGCTGGCGACGTCGACCTGAACCGGAACTACGATTTCGAGTGGTCGGCAGAGGAGTACCGCTCGGGCGACGGGCCCTTCTCGGAACCGGAGACCCGCGCGGTTCGCACCCATGCCCTGTACGGTGCACCTCTGGCCAGCCTCTCGGTGCACTCCGGCGCGACGAACATCGGGTACGTGTGGAACTGGACGACCGCCCCCACCGCAGAGGAAGACCACCTGGAGGCCCTGGCAGAGCGCTACGCCGACGCCTGCACCTCCCCAGGGTTCTGGGTGACCAACGGCGCTGACTGGTACCTCACCCGGGGGGACACCAACGACTGGAGCTACGGTCGCTACGGGGGCATGGACTACACCTTGGAGGTGACCTGGTCCAAGGCGCCTTCCGCGGACAACATCCCGGAGTTCGTCGCCTGGCACCGAGAGGCCACCCTCGCCTTTCTCACCGCCCCCGTGAACTTGTCGGGCACGGTGACCGACGCGGCGACGGGCGCGCCATTGGAAGCCCGAGTCACCCTCGAGCGGGACGGCGTCGTGTTCTACGCCCATCCCGTAGCCGGCACCTTCCACCGGGTCGCGAGGGAGGGCCCGGCGACGCTGCGCATCGAGGCAGAAGGGTACGCCCCCGCAAATGTGCCCGTGGACATCGGAGGGCCCGGATCGGACGCGCTTGCGGTGGGGCTCGAGGCGATCGCCCTGGCCAGCGAGGCCCCGGAGCCGCGGCGCGTGCAGTACGCACCGGTGGAGGTGGACCTTCCCGGGGCAGACGGAGCCACCGAAGCGCTCCTGACCCGCCCCCTCCTTCCCGAAGTGCGGTACCCGGTCGTCGATGGGTTGGTCCAGGTCGACCCCACCGACCTGGCCCCCGGCCCCTGGACCATCGTCCTCGACGACGGCACCACCTGGCCGCGGGCCCTGTTCGTCAGCGACCCCGGTCCCGCCCATGTCGACGACACCCTGCTCTCTGGGGACACCTTGCGCCTGAGCGGCGACGGGTTCGCCGCCGGCACCCGCGCCTGGGCCCTCTGGGGAACGCAGCGCCCGCTGGTACCGGTGCCGATGGTCGACCAGGGTCCAGAAGAACTGGTCATGGACCTGTCAGGTCTGCCCGTCGCCGAGAACGTGGACCTGCTGGTGTTGTCCAACGGAACGCAGCTTGCGATCCTGGACATCCGGGTGGAACCCCGGGTGGACACCGGACTCCCCCCGGATACCGGCGTCCGCGATGGACCGACCCTGGAGCGAGGGGGATGCGGCTGCGCCGGTGTTCCGCTTGTCGGAGCCTCTTCACTGCTCCTCCTCCTTCCCCTGGTGCTCCGCAGGAGGCAAACCTCATGAGACGATCCGCATTGGCCCTTGTCGTCGGACTCCTCGCCTCGGGGTGCAACAACGACCCCACCCGTGCCTCCTTCTCGGAGAACGTCGGCGAGGCGTTCGCCGAGTGCAACCCAGCGGAGATCCGCTTCCTGGCTGGAAAGCACAACTTCATGACGGCCTTCGAGCCATGTGGGAGCAACAACTTCCAGCACTACGCCTGGTCACCGAGCGGGACCCATCTCTACTTCCAACTCACCCACACCGGGTTGGTGATGGACGCCGATGCGGAGGACAAGCGCACCATCACCCTCCCCACCGAGACCCCCGTCGGGCCGGCAGCTTGGCTGAACAACGCCCGGGTCGCCGTGCCCGTGGGACCCGCAGAAGGCGAGACGGAACTGCGCATCGCGGTCTTCGACAAGGACCAGGCCACCCTGATGCACCATAGGGTGCCCGACCTGGAACAGATGGACAGCCTGCAGGTCGGCGCCACGCCCTCGCAGCTGCTGTTCACGGCGATTCGCGATGGCAAGCGGCGTATCTTCGCCCTCGACATCGATGACGGGAGCCTGTCCGAACCCTTCCCGTGGGCCGCCCCCCTCGAGGTGACCACCTTCACCTACACCCCGGCAGTGGACGCGGTGGTGATCGGGGGTGTGGGCAAGGTCACGCTGTACGAGGGCGCCTCGGGTTCCGAGCGCGGGACCTGGGCGCCGGCCAAGCGCGGCCAACTCCATCCCGCGGGGCGATGGCTCGCCCTCGAGCACGACGGCGAGGCGGTGTCCATCTTCTACCAGCGCTCCTGGGACGAGCTCTCGGAGCACGCCCGCGCCCGCGAGCTTGCCCGCGCGAAGGCCTTCGAGGAGCGGCTTCCCGACTGGTACCCGAAGGAGGTGAACCCCCCC